>JACRAV010000306.1 GCA_016213305.1 Candidatus Zixiibacteriota bacterium
AGCCCCTGCGACAGATTCTTGGAGGTAAACCGGTGAAGGACTTTTCGACAGACAAAATTCGCACCTTTTGTTTAACAGGACAACGCGGTTCGGGGAAGACCAGTCTGGCGGACGCGCTGGCATACGTAACCGGCGTCAACAGCAGAATCGGGCGGGTCGATGACGGTTCGTCCCTTTTGGATTACTACGAAAACGAGATTGCCCGCAAGACGTCGATCAGCTCCAAGGTGCTGGCCTGTACCCACAAGGACGGCAAAATCAATGTCCTCGACTGTCCGGGCCACCCGGATTTTGTCGGCGAGCTTCTGTCGTCCGTGGCGGTGTCGGATACGATCGGCATCGTGATCGACGCCACCTCCGGCGTCCAGATCGGCACCCAGGTGCAGTGGCGCTCGTTTCCGACCTCCAAGCCCGCGCGGTTCTTCTTCGTCAACAAAATGGAGAAGGAAAATGTCAAATGGCGGCATAATCTGGATTCGATCCGCAACGCTTTCGGCACAGGGGCCGCGGCGGTCGTTCTGCCGATCGGCGAGGCCGAGACATTCAAGGGGCTGGTGGATCTTCTGCACATGAAGGCGTACACTTTCGACGCCGACGGCAAACAGACGGAGGTCCCCATTCCCGGTGATCTGAAGGCCGATGTCGATAAGGAGCGCGAGAATCTGGTCGAGGTCGCCGCTGAATCGGATGACGCCCTTCTCGAGAAATTCCTCGGTGAAGGGGCGCTGACCGACGCCGAACTCCGCCAGGGACTGCTCAAGGGGATCATCAACGGCACGGTGTATCCGATTCTCTTCGGCTCGGCCGCGCGGAACATCGGCACCCGGCTCCTGCTCGACTTCGCGGTCGAATACCTGCCGGCACCGAATCAGATGCCGGCTCTGAAAGTTACCAAGACCGGAACCGACAACCTGCTCGATATCCCATGCGATCCCAACGGCAAACCGGTGGCATTTGTGTTCAAGGTGGTCTCGGAAGGGCATCTCGGTGATATGTCATTTTTCCGCGCGGTGTCGGGTACTATCCGGCCCGGCCTGGACCTTGCCAACCAGAAAAACGGGTCGAGCAACAAGATTGCCCAGGTGTTTACCTTTCAGGGGAAGAATCGCACCGAGCTGACCTCGGTGGCGGCGGGCGATATCGGCGTGCTAGTGAAACTAAAGGATGTTCACACCAACAACACGCTTGCCGATAAGGACCTGTCGGTGTCGGTGCCGCCGATCCAGTATCCCAACCCGGTGATGGATGTCGCAATCAAGCCCAAATCGAAAGGCGACGAAGAAAAGATATCGGTCGGTCTGCATCGACTTCAGGAAGAAGACCCGACCTTCCGAATCATCATGGATTCAGCTCTTCGTCAGCAGGTGTTGTACGGACAGGGGGCGACCCATATCGAAGTTCTCGCGGACAAACTCTCGAAGCGGTTCGGCGTTGAAATTGAACTAGGCAAACCGAAAATCCCGTATCGCGAAACAATCAAAGGGAAAACCGAAAAGCAATACAAGCACAAGAAGCAGTCCGGGGGGCGCGGGCAGTATGGCGACGTCTATTTGCGCATCGAGCCGAATGTTCGAGGCGGCGGGTTTGAATTCAACGACGAGATCACCGGAGGCGTCATCCCGGGCAAGTATGTCCCGGCCGTCGAAAAGGGTGTGGTTGAAGCGATGGAGCATGGCGGATTGGCCGGCGCTCAGGTTGTTGATGTGAAGGTGGCGCTGTACTACGGATCGTACCACGATGTCGATTCATCCGATATGGCCTTCAAAATCGCCGGTCTGATGGCGTTCAAGGAAGGTTTCCTCGACTGCAAGCCGGTCCTTCTGGAACCGATCTTCTCGGTTGAGATTCTGGTGCCCGATGACTACACCGGCGACGTGATGGGCGACCTGTCTTCGCGCCGGGGTAAGATTTCCGGCATGGACCCCGAAGGGCGCAACCAAAAGATCAAAGCGACCATCCCCCAGTCTGAGCTGTACCAGTATTCGGTGCAACTTCGATCGATGACGCAGGGACAGGGAGTATATTCGGCGGGTTTCTCTCATTACGAGGAAGTACCGCACGAAATCGCGCAGAAGATTATTGCCGAAGCCAAAGCTGAGAAAGAGGCCGAGGCCAAATAGCCGAATTTCACTTCTATTGGTAAATGAGGCGGGCCGGGTTCACCGGCCCGCTTTTTTGATCGGTATAGCAGTATCACATTTGGCAGGGGGATGGGCCATATCAGGGAATTGTTATTGACATGTGAACAAATGGGCAGTATGGTCGATATGGTCAAAAGCACAGGGAAAGGACCGTATGCGTGAACCGCTGACCGACAGGCAGAGAAAAATACTCGAATATATCGAACGCCGGATCACGGAGGATCGCCAGCCGCCGACCATCCGCGAGATTGGCAGTCAGTTCGGCATCACATCGACCAATGGGGTGCGTTCGCACCTCGAAGTGCTGATACGGAAGGGGTATCTGAAGAAGGAAGGGTTTGTTTCGCGTGGGCTGGAATTGACGCGGGGATTGGCCGGATCTGTCAGACACATACCACTGGTGGGCGCGGTGCCGGCCGGCAGTCCGATCGATGCGGCTGAAAATGTCGAGTCCGAGTTTGCGCTGGACAAGGGGTTTCTGCCGGGCGGGGAAACGTTCAGCTTGCGGGTCAAGGGCGACTCGATGCATGATGCCGGCATTCTCGACGGCGACTTTGTGCTGGTGCTCAAGCAGGACACCGCCCGGTCGGGGGACATCGTGGTGGCAATTATCAACGGCGAAGCAACCGTCAAGAGGTATTTCCCCGAAGGTGGCCGGATACGTCTCCAGCCGGAAAACGATCAGTACCAGCCGATAGTGGTGGAGAAGAAATCGGGCGAGTTTCGCCTGGCCGGGAAGGTCATCGGGCTTCTACGGCGTTTCAAGTAGCAGATCCCGGGCTCGGGCCGCGTCGTAGCCCCTTGAAATCCTCACGCTTGACGCCCGTCTGCCGATATCTTATACTCGACACTCCAAATCGACGTCAGCCACAGTAGCTCAGATGGTAGAGCAGCTGATTCGTAATCAGCAGGTCTGCGGTTCGATTCCGCACTGTGGCTCTCTTATTTCAGACACAACCGGATTCCTTCCCGTTCCGACGCATGTTTTGCGCCTCCCGCTGAATACTTTTGGAGAAATCCGGTAAAG
>JACRAV010000026.1 GCA_016213305.1 Candidatus Zixiibacteriota bacterium
AAGGCAACCTACGGCCTTCCCTATATCGGGAAAATCGTCCTGGCGCAGTCGGTCTGCGTGACCGGTCCGTTCTTTGTCGCGGTCCGGTACACCGGCGGGTCGGTTGCCCCGTATCCCTCGGTCATGTTCGACAGCCGGTCGCCGGCCGATTCCTGCACCAACTGGGGATACGGACCCACCACCGGCTGGGAAAAGTGGAATCACTTCTGGTACGGGACTCCGGGCAATCTGATCATCTGGGTTGACGGCGAGACCGGATCGTCAACCTGCGCCACCACCCCCTGTTGCGCGGGATTGTCGGGGAATATCGATTGTGATCAAGCCGGTGCGGTCGATATCTCGGACCTGTCGCGCCTGATCGATTATCTGTTTATTACATTCGAGCCGCTATGTTGTGTGGCCGAGGCAAACACCGATGCCGCGCCGGGCGTTGATATCGGCGATCTGTCGCGCCTGATCGATTATCTGTTCATCAATTTTCAACCAATGGCCCAGTGTCAATAACCGCCCGGGTCGATCACCGGGCCGGCAATTCTTCCAGCAAGTAGTAGTTCATCCGGGCTTCATGGTTCAGCTCATCGAGGTTGTCTGCAGCCGGGTCCTTGGAAAACGTCATCCAGAAAAACGAATCATGTTCCGGGTGGCTTGGCCGGAGAGCGCCCACGCGCGACTCGACATCGCTTTTCGACAATTCTGAAGTGACCAGACAGAAGACCTGCGGCCGCTCGCCCCTGAAAATCTCGCGGGCATAAGCAAGAGGGGTCAGCGAGTACTCGCCCGGCATCAGTCCAAGCTCTTCGATAATTTCGCGGTTCATGGCATCGGCTATCAGATCAGAGAGTGTGCCAAAGACAGGATTCCAGTCAACCAGGCCGGCGACCGATGTCCCGACACTCTTTTCAAGCGACGACACCTCTTCCGACCGTCGCTGGCAAAGCAATTCGGTGGCGCCGGCGGCGGTTTCTATCGCCAGAAGCCCGCACACCCCCAGACAGACCGGGAGCGGATTTGATTCAAGTGTCGTCCCCGGATAGTTCGATTTCCAATATGACCTCAGTGTCCCCCCTGATCCGGCGAACAGCGGATGCTCGAAATCCAGCGCCAGACAGCTTCCCGCCTGCAACGCATAATCGACCGGTTGAAGAGTCAGCGATTTTGACGCTCCCAAAAGATCGGCCGCCTTCAGCTTGGTGACCATCGGGCCATCGTACAAGCGCCCCTCAAGGCGCATCGCCTGTGCGCTTTTGGCCGCAAACTCTGCGATGATTGGATCGGCAAAGGCGAATGGTTGCGGATCGTATATCAGGTTGACACTCGCCGGGTCCACCGCCTCGCGTCCGAAAAAACGGATGATATCTATATACCCCGAGTCAATGTGACGATTGATTCCGACCGCGCGCGCCGAATAGTCATCGCCGTAATACCGCCGCACGATCCGGTCGTGCTTATCGTAGTCCAAATATCTCATCGCCAAGGAATAATATGGTGACGCCGACAACGGCAATGATCGCGCCGAGTATCGCCCGCAGGGAAACGCGCTCTTTGTAATACATGACGATAGTCGGGAGAATCAGAATCGGGCTGGTGGAATTGAGCGTTGCCGCAATTCCGGCCGAGGTATGAGCCAACGCGACCAGCGCCGACCAGACGCCCAGAAACGGTCCGAACAGCGCGCCGCCGAGCGTGAAGAGCATCGCCCGGCCGTTTGTGGCGGCCTCGATCGCGCCTCTTATCTCACCGCGAAACAGCGCCCATCCCCAGATTGCCACCACCGCCGCGATCATCCGGACCAGCGAGGCCTGCATCGGATCGACAATCGAACCGGCGAACATCATCCCCTGTTTGGACAACACCAGCCCCACCGCCTGGCAGATCGAGGCGATGGTGGCCAGGAACACCCCTCGCGCCAGCGTGCCGCGATCGGGATGATCTTCGTGCAGACCAAAGTGATTGTGTTGCTGATATCGCCGCTCCATCACCACCCACGAGACGCCGCCGATGGTGATTGCCACGCCCAGAAGATCGACGATGTGCAATTTCTCGCCGAGAAACACCCACGCGACCAGCGTTGTGATAATCGGCACGGTGCAAAACAGCAGGGTGGTCAGGCGCGGACCGATCATCACCAACGCCTTGAATCCGGCGGCGTCGCCGATCACCAGCCCGATCAGCCCCGACACGGACAGCCACCCGATTTGCGAAAGATTGAGATCGGTGGGAATGGGGCGGCCGGTGGTGATGGTCAGAATGATCATGTAGATCACGACCGCAAAGATCAGGCGGATCTTGTTGACGCGGTAGGAGCCGATGATTCGCCCGGCCTCGGAGAAGAAAATGGCCGTGAACGACCAGAAGAATGCCGCCGCCAAAGCGGAAATTTCAC
>JACRAV010000313.1 GCA_016213305.1 Candidatus Zixiibacteriota bacterium
AGGGAAAGAACGGATAGTCGAATCCGGGGGCGTTCTTTCCGGAGCGATCGAGAAAAACGCCGATCCCGACAATCTGCGCCTGATACGAATTTACAAGGTCGATCACCTCCTGCACCGAGGTCCCGGTCGTCAGGACATCATCGACAATGGCGACTTTCTGTCCCGGCTCCAGCGAAAAGCCGCGCTTGAACACCCGTCCGCCCCCGTCTCCCGCCTCTGCATAAATTGAATCGATACCTAGATACCGGGCCACGTCGTACGCAATGATAATCCCGCCGGTCGTCGGCCCGACCACGACGCTCGCTCCGAGCGGACGGAGCCGGTCGGCCATCGCCTGGCACACTCGCGTGCAGATCGAGGGATTCTTCAAAAGCGTGAATTTCTCATAATAGACGTCGGAATGTCTCCCCGATGTCAGCTTGAAATGCCCGTGCAACAGCGCACCGGACTGGGTGAATAGCGCCAGAACATCCTGCTCGTTCATTCTTCCTCCGATAAAATGGCCATGGCAACGGCGTGTGATTTCTCGTGGCTTATCGACACCAGCATCTGTACCGAGGCCAGCGCCGGACTCAAGGGAAAGCGGCAGGCGACCGAGGGCCGGCCCGCGCCGTCGGCGAGAATCTCGATTTGCGGAAACGCGGGGCGGTCGGTCAGATATGTTCCGAACGCCTTGATCAGCGCTTCTTTGGCGGCAAAGCGCCCGGCCACGAATTGCGCCGCGTCGCGGCGTGTCCGCAACAGCGCCATTTCCTCATGCCCCAGTACGCGCGACACGAACTTCGAGCCATACCGTTCCATCAGATGCCGTATCCGCGCCACCTCGACAATATCTACGCCAATCGCCGTTATCATACGTTGTTGAAATGCATTGTCTTCAGCCGGTCAACATACCGCATCGGCGGCCTGGACGCAACCCTCCGAAGATTCTTGTTGCTCCATCTTCACATTCTCCCCTATACTCCCTGCACATATAGTGTGGAGAGAGACGAGCCATTTGAAAATCTCTAACACCTATTTAATGAAGGTCGTTTCTTCGCGCTGCGCATCCGCCGTGACCCGGTCGCAAGGCCGATAGCGATAGCAAAATGCGGGAAGTGGCTGTAAAAACCCTTTACCGTTGGTAAAGTGGAGGCTTTTCAAATCGCAATCTCTCTCTCCCAAAACGCGAAAACCCGCCGACCACGGCGGGTTTCTAATTTAATCGACACATCATCTGCTTATTCGGATTCGTCCCGCATCGCCTCGCCGATCGCCGCCCCGTACCCCGGAACCGACGGGTCGGCCTCCACCAGAACGATATAGCACTCCGTGCCCATCGACACAAAATACAACCTGTCCTGTTCGATTTCGTGAACCCCGCGTTCCCGGACGCCTTCTCCTCCCAGTTCGGCAAAAATGCCCAGTATCTCGCGGAGATTCTTGAAGACAAAGCTGAACTGCGTCTTGAACTGCTCGCCCAGATCGGCGCCGATGAAATTCCCCTCGTTGTCGAGTCGGTACAGTTTCCGCACCCCGGGAATGGCCGAAATCTTCCCCGCGACTCCCGTCAGCGGCTCCGGCTTCACCTCGGGCGCGAAACGGGCCGTGAGATTCATCGTCGCCTCGACCGACGCCGCCTGAATGATATCGACCACATCCTGATGTTGCCTTGCCATCCCGCTCTCGATCGTCCGCTGTTCATCGAACGACTCCACCGGCCGATTCAACGACCGCTCGATCTTGTGCAATACCTGTCCACTCCTGAGAATGGTCGTCGTGATTCTTGGGCTGGGGCGGACGGCGTACTCGGTCTGCACCTGCAACGACATATCCCCCTTCTTGACCAGGGAGGTGCGTCCGGCGGGTATGAAACTGCTCACGGCCATAATAGTATGCTGAGTTGGTCTCCAACTGCTCCTTAATATATCGGCAAAATCAGCAGTTGGAATAACCACAGGACGAGCAGTGATAACAGCCGGCGTCAAAAGTCATCGGCTGGTCGCATTCCGGGCAAATTTCACTGGGTTGGGCAGACCCTGGACTCTTCCCGGAATCGGGGCCGTCCCCAACGCCCCCCTCTGGCGCCTTGGCCCCATTCTGGAGGGATGGGCAGAAGCGCCGTCCAAGCACCTGCGCAATGGCGTCCGGAATCGAAAAGATACGTGCTCCGTCGGAATAGACCTGGCTTGACCCGCCAATCCCGCGAAGTTGTCTGACTATTTCTTCCACCGGCACGCCGCCTCGCAACGACATGGAAATGAGCCGGCAAATCGCCTCCGAATCAGCCATGGTCGTGTACCCCGATTTGCCGATCGTCGCGAACACCTCAAACGGCCGACCATCTTTGAGATTCACCGTCACATACAGATTCCCGTACCCGGTGCGGATCTTCTCGGTGAACCCCTCCAGCACCTGCGGACGCTTCTCCACCGGACTGGCCGCAATCGCCGGAGCATGGTCTTTCTTGATCGAGGCCAGCACCTGATTCGGGCGCGAATTGTCGCGATATATCGTCACTCCCTTGCACTCGAGATCATAGGCCAGTTCAAACGCCGCCCGGACATCCTCCGGCGTCGCCCCCTCCGGCAGATTGATCGTCTTCGACACCGATGAATCGCAGTGTTTCTGGAACACCGCCTGCATCCGGACATGGTCGGCCGGCGGGACATCGGCGGCCGTCACGAAAAGTGACCGCACTGATTCCGGAATTTCTTCAAATTCGGATATCGACCGCAAAGACGCCACTTTGCGAATCAGCGTCTCGGAATAGAAACCCTGTTCATGCGCCGCATGCTCAAAAAGCGGATTGATTTCGATCATTCTGGTACCGTCGAGCACATTCCGCTCATACGCCAGAGAATAGAACGGCTCAATCCCCGACGAACATCCGGCAATGATGGATATGGTACCGGTCGGGGCGATCGTGGTCACCGTGGCGTTGCGCATCGACACGTCCTCGGCCCTGTACACCGAGCCATCCCAGTTCGGAAACCGCCCCCGCGTTCGGGCCAGCTCCGATGAACAGGCGCGGGCTTCGGATTGCAGGTACGACATGACTTTGTCCGCCAGCTCAAACGCCTGCGCTGAATGATACGGCAGGCGGAGCTTGACCAGCATATCCGCCCAGCCCATCACCCCAAGACCGATCCGTCGGTTGCGGCGGGTCTGGGCCTCGATCTGCGCGATCGGGTACTGGTTCTGATCAATGACATTGTCAAGGAAATGTACCCCGCGCCGGATCAAACTTGCAAACTTATCCCAGTCTATACCGTTCGTCGGCTCGTTGATCGAGTAACTGGTCGGCAACGGCGCCTTCACCAGATGACTCAGATTGATCGAGCCGAGATTGCACGAATCATACGGCGGCAGAGGTTGCTCGCCGCACGGATTGGTTGCTTCGATTGACTCCGATGGCGATGTCGGATTGAGACGGTTCATCCGATCGAGGAATATCACCCCCGGCTCGCCGGTCCGCCAGGCATGCTCGACTATACGGCGAAATACTTCGCGCGCCTCGAGATGAGCTTCCTTCCCATCAATAATGTGTACCCGTCCGGTTTTCGGATTGATGAGCGGATAAGTGTCCCCGGCTTTCACCGCCGCCATGAACGTGTCGGTAATCGCCACCGAGATATTGAAATTGGTGAACTCCGAGGTGTCGTCCTTGCAGGAAATGAAATCCAGAATGTCGGGGTGATCGACCCGTAGAATTCCCATATTCGCGCCGCGCCGGGTTCCTCCCTGCTTGACCGCTTCGGTCGAGGCGTTATACACCCGCATGAACGAGACCGGCCCGCTCGCCACTCCGGAGGTCGAGGCCACCACCGAGTTTTTCGGACGAAGCCGCGAGAAAGAAAATCCGGTCCCGCCCCCCGACTTGTGAATAAGCGCGGCATGCTTGTTGGTCTCGAAAATCTCATCCATCGAATCGCCGACCGGCAGGACAAAACAGGCCGAGAGTTGCCCCAGCGGCCGCCCGGCGTTCATGAGCGTGGGAGAGTTTGGCAGAAAATCAAGCGACGCCATCATCTCGTAAAACGCGTGTGCACTGTTTCGAACTTCTCCATCGCCCGCCCCATACTGACGGTCGGCCTCGGCGATGAAATTGGCCACCCGCACAAACAGGTCGTGGGGGGTCTCGATCACCCGACCCTCGGCGTCCTTCATCAGGTACCGCCGCTTGAGCACGGTCATCGCATTGGGACTAATCCGTATATCTATCTTCTTCCCTGACATAACTTCACCAAATCGTCATTGCGAGTGTCACGCGTCATCCTGAGCCTGTCGAAGGACGCGTGACCGAAGCAATCTCTCCTCGAATCCTGTCACCCGGGCGAAGGCCGGGGTCCAGTCTTATCTCTTTCGTCGTAGGTCGGGTTCCGAGACCGTCCGCTTCGGCGGACGGGCGAGTTACCCGACATCTTGTCTTCGTAGGTCGGGTTGCGAGACCGCCGTCAGGCGACCGAGAAACCCGACATCTTTCTTCGTGCTGTCGGGTGCCCTCACCCGACACCTCACCAAACTCTCGTGGTGTCAGAAGCAATCTTTCTTCATCTTCACCCTGACCTTATCGAAGGGTAAGGCGACCGAAGCAATCTGTCCACGTCTTCTGTCACCCCGGCGAAGGCCGGGGTCCAGTCTTATCTCTTTCGTCGCAGGTCGGGTTCCGAGTCCGCCGTCAGGCGAACGAGAAACCCGACATCTTTCTTCTTGCCGGACTCTGTGCTGTCACGCCTCCCGGCCTGACACTCTTCTAATCCACTTTGTCGTCACCTTGGCCTGTTACCATTATAACGCAAAACGGGGCCGGGTGGTGTCACATTTTGTACTCCCCCAAAACCGATTTGCCCAAACCCGTTTATACCAGCATATTTAGCCCATGCCCATCCCCGAACCCGCCGTCTCCCGCCGCACCCTCACCCTCACCGCGGCCGCACTCTGGACCCTCGCGGGACTCGTTCTAATCACCCGCGCCTTGTTCTGGTTGAATCAGGCCGAAACCGGCACTTTGATCATGGCCGCACTTTTCGCCGTCATCGGTCTGCTCAAGGGTGAGTACATCCTCTCGCGAATCGCACGTCGCAATGTCCAGCGTATCCGCGAACTCTCCCCCCACAAATCAAAAATCTGCATCTTCGCATTTCAGGCAATGCAGTCATATCTGATCGTGACCGCGATGATCACCGCCGGCATCCTTTTGCGCCTCTCGCCGCTCCCGCGTCACTGGCTGGCCATGCTCTACATCGCGATCGGCGTGGCCTTGGAGTGGGCGAGTGTGGTGTATTGGAAAACGGGGTTTAGCAGAATCTGACTCGCTGACCGAACTATTTCTTCTTCTTCTTACTCAACTCCACCATATCCAGATACCCCACCCCCCGATTGCCGTCGTACCGCTCCGTAATTGTGTACGCCGGGTCGGCCAGCGCCGCGTTGAGCGTGACAAACTTGTACCCCTCGTTCTTGATCGCATTCAATAGTTCCCAACCGAATAGCGCATTCAGCCAGTTGGCCCGCAACTGCAGTATCTGAACCACCGGCTTGCCCGCCACCTGCAACGCCAACTGCTCCTGCCGGGTCAGTTCGTCGAGCACATGATTGATATATTCGTTCATGAGCGACAGAACCCTGGCCGAATCGGTGTGTTTCCCAAGTTTCTCCAGCCGGAGATTGTACAAATAATCATCGCTTATCACCGTCACATGAGCAATGATTGTCCCCTTCGCCTCGATCAATTGTCGCGCCTTGGCCTTGGCGGTCCGGGTCGGCCCGTAATGCAGAAACGGAAACCGGAAATACCGCTTCTTCTGTCCGAACCTCGAAAGAATCGGCTCCAGCGCCTCGTCCCCCATCTTCACCTGTCGCATGAACTCCCCCACGCTGACTTCGGTGAAATCCTGATTCGACAGCGTCATCGTCCCCAGCGTGTGGCCGGCGTTAAGCCACTCGCCGATCAGATCGGCATTGGGCGCAACTTTGTCCCCCACCACAAAACCGGTGGCCGGCGCTTCGACTTTTCGTAGCGCCTCCAGAATCCGCCGCGTCAGCGAGGCGCCGTTGATCTCGACAAACGTTTCCGCCATCGGAACCTCGTCGAATGTCACCGCCATCTTCTTCTCGCGCTGTTGCCCCTGTGCGAACGGCGCCAAACAGCCGAACGCGAACGCCCATATCAACATCGTTCTGATCCGTCTCATCCTCATCCCACCTCATGGAACATCATGAAATTCGTCGGGGCGGTCGAACCAAACGGCACGCCGCCCGTGATGATCACCCGCTCATTCTTGCGCGCCAGTTTGTGCTGATGACAAACACGGTCAACCGTCCGCTTCATATCGTCGAACGAACGCGGTTGCGCAATCTTCACCGCATAAATCGACCGCCGCAGGGCCAGTTTTCGCATGACTTCCGGATCGGGCGTCAGAGCAATCACCAACTGCGGCGGAAAGAGCATCGAAATCAGTTCGGCGGAATACCCCGACGTGGTAAAAGCGCAGATCACCGCCGCCGGAGAGACGTCAATGGCCGAGCGCACCGCTTCGGCTATCCCTCGCGCGTTTGGCGAGGAAATCAGATGTTCATCAAGCGCCGCTCGCTGAGTCGGGGCCGCTTTCTCGGTCGCGGCTATCACCTCGGACATCACCGTCACCGCCTCGACCGGATATTCCCCCGTGGCCGTCTCGGCCGACAGCATGACTGTATCCACAAATCCGAACACCGCCGTCGCGACATCGTTGATCTCCGCCCGTGTCGCCCGCGGCGAAAAGCGCATCGATTCAAGCATCTGCGTCGCCACGATCACCGGCTTGTGGTGGCGGTTCGCCTTGCGGATGATTTCGCGTTGCAGGTGCGGAAGTTCTGCCGGCGGAAGTTCCACCCCCAGATCGCCTCGGGCAATCATGATGCCGTCGGCCACAAGAAGAATATCATCCAGATGCTCTATCGCCTCCCGCTTTTCGAGTTTCGCAATCACCGCCTGACGTCCCCCCGCCTTGCTCACCAGTTTCTTGGCCTCGATGACATCATCCCCCGACCGCACGAACGACAGCGCAATCAGATCAGCCCCCAGCCGCACCGCCGTCTGGATATCCTGCTTGTCCTTGGGGGTGATCGTGGGTATCGCCAGGTTGGTGTCCGGCAGATTGATCCCCTTCGCCGACGTAAGCACGCCGGGATTCAGCGCCCTCAGGATCGCGCCGCCTGAACCGGTCCTGGTCACTCTGAACGCAATCTGACCATCATCGATGAAAACCCGTTCACCGGGCTTTAGTGACGCCAGTATGGCAGGGTGATTGACAGAAACGGTACGTGCAGACAGGCGGGTGTCGGTCGAGGTGAGGGTCAATGCCTCCCCGGTCTTCACCGCCAGTTCTCCGTCAAACGTCGCCAGCCGGAGCTTCGAGCCGCTGATATCGAAGAGAATGCTGATCGGGTACTCTGCCCCCTTAACCCCATGCCGGATAGTTCTGACAGCGCCGGCAAAGGTGGCCTTGTCGCCGTGCGAGCAATTGACCCGAAAGCCGTTGACCCCGCCAGCTACCAGCCGCCTGATCGTGCCGGGAGAGTCTGTCGACGGGCCAAAGGTGGCGAGTATCTTTGTACGTTTCATATTGTTAGGTAGTGCCGGCAGGATCGTGGATCAACAAAAACCCACAAATCATCGACCCTCGGGCGAAAAGCAGCCGAATCGGGGTGGTGGCGTAATGTATTATCAGCCAATATCTTATCAATGCGATTGAGTTTTTGTTGACACCCCCGTGCGATCCCTCTTTCCAAACCGACCCATTTTGCGTATAATGTCAATTAACCGGGGCTTAGCCCCGGAATTTGGTCGCAGGGAATGAGGGAGGACAGGTTGAGTAAAAAAGTACTCATAGCGGTAAATAACATGATCTTCACCTCCAAGATCATGTCGATTCTTGATGGCATGGAGGCCGAGGGGATTAAAGCGATCCGCGCCGACGAAATCTTCACCAAGGCGCAGGAACTGGTGCCCGATCTGATCATCATCGACCTGAATCTGAACGGGATCGAGGCCCCCTCGCTGATCAACAAGCTCCGGTCGTACAACACGACCAAGCGAATTCCGATCGTTTGCTATTCGCCCCACGTCATGGCCGATCAGATGAAAGCGGCCCTGACCGCCGGCGCCAACGAGGTCTGGCCCAATTCGAAAATGACCTCACGGATGAACCAGATTCTCGGGAAGTATATCAATAACTGAGTCGGTTCGCCGGGTGTCGGATCACCAGATGCCGCCCCGGAGTTCATTCTGACGTCAGCGGCCGCGACCGGTCGCTTACACCTGACACGCGTCGACAAGCTCAGCGTGACCTATCCTTCTGAGTCATCACTCCCCCAAACAAGTCAGGCCGAGCTTGTCGAGGCCTCTGCTTTTCTCCGTACGATCGCGAACATCTTACTCCCTTCGTTCGTTTAAGCTGATATCAAACCGCAGATCACTATTGAAAGGATACACCCATGACTCCTTCCGAACGCACTGCCAGAATCGAATCATACGGACACGCCCCCGAAATCCTTGCCTCCGCGCTCAAAGAGTTTCCCCGCGAGATGTGGAAATACAAGCCCGCTCCCGATCGCTGGTCGATCCACGAGATCATCATTCATCTGGGCGACTCCGAGGCCAACTCGTTTATTCGCGGACGGGTCTTCTTGGCCGAGCCGGGGAAAACGATCATGGCCTACGATCAGGACAAATGGACTCGCGAGCTTGATTACCACTCGCAGGATACCGATCTGGCGCTCGAGCTGTTTCGCTGTTTGCGCAAATCGACCTGGCTCATGTTGCGCAACCAGCCGGTGAGCGTCTGGGAACGAACGATCGTGCACCCCGAAATCGGCCTGATGACGATGGACAAGTGGCTGGAAATCTACACCGATCATATTCCCGGACATATCAACCAGATGCGCAGGAATTTCGAGGCATGGAAAGCCCGGCCGACTAAATGACAATGTGGCGTCATGCGCCCTCGCTTGACGCCCCACCGGCCAGCCATTTTCTTGTAGGGCGGAACCGCTTCTGGTTCCGCCATCTTTGTCTCCACTCTTTGTAGGGAAAGCCCCGAGTCATTTTCTTGTAGGGCGGAACCGCTTCTGGTTCCGCCATCTTTGTCTCCACTCTTTGTAGGGACGGTTCCGAGTCCGCCGTCAGGCGGATGAGAAACCCGACATCTCCCTCCCCGACTCCCCCGCTCTAAAGTCATCGCAAATTTTGTCGATATTACCTCTAAGACTGCAGGGCACAGCCGTCAATTAACATGTCCGTATGGGAGCGAACTGCGATGTCCGTCTGCGTCAAAAATGATCCTCGAACGGTTGACCAGATTCTCCAAAGACTGGGCGACCTCCCCTCGGCGCCGCCCCTGCTGGACAAAGCCCTCCGTCTCACCATGGATGTTGACTCCCATATCCCTGAAATCGTTCGAATCGTTGCGGCCGACCAGTCGATCTCGGCCAAAGTCGTTCGCGTCTCCAACTCTCCGATGTACGCCCGCGCCAGTCGCGTTTCGACTCTTGATGAAGCCGTCGCCGTTCTGGGGTTCAACCAGTTGAAATCAATCATTATCACCGCCTCTACTTTCCAGATATTTCAAACCACCGCCCACGCCGAGATTGCCACCAAACTGTGGCACCATTCATACTCGAGCGCCATCGGCGCCGGAATCATAGCCGAACGACTGACCTCGTTGAACAAAGACCAGGCGTACCTGGGCGGGTTACTGCACGATATCGGAAAACTTGCCTTCTTGAAAACCGCCCCGCAGGCCTATACCCAACTGGTCGAAAAAGTCAAACGCGACAACACCGGCCTGCTGGCCGAAGAACAAAGAGAGTTCGGATTTGATCATGCCGACCTGGGTGCCGCCCTGCTGGAAAAATGGGCGGTCCCCGACGAGATATCGAACGCGGTCAAAAGCCACCACACCTGTCTTCTCGGGGAAGCCCCCGCTACCGAGGAATTGGCGCGGGTGATAGCCGTGGCCGACTCCGTCTCGCAATACATCGGCGCCGCCTTCTACGAACCATACCGGGTTGGCATTGAGGAACAGTATTACCTTGGTCCTGTCCCGATTGACGGCGAGCACCTGATTATGATCCGGTGCGACACGGAATCGGAATTTCACTATCAATTAGGCCTATTGTACGGATAACAACGCTCCTCTGCGTTCCGTCAGCTCCTGTCCATCCTGAGCTTGAGCCAGAACGAATGAGACCTGACGGACATCCAGCCCAACCGCTTCCCCGCATTTTCACTACCAACTCGATGCTCTTTCCGACCCCGCCCCCAATCTATGGACAGGTGCGCCTGACCCGAAAGAGACAACCATGAAACTCAGGGAACCCTTATTTTGCGAAAACGAACCCAAATTCGGACGCCTTGTGGTGCCGGGCGTCCTCATCCCGCACAATTTTTCGCGACCGTGCAATTCGAACCCAATTCTCTTCAACCTTGTGCGGGAACGATATTTGACTCATTGTCTGTCGGCGGCTATTGCGGGAGTTTCGTATGCAATTGCAATTCGAACCCAATTTCAAGCCACTCAGTATTGCGTCCCCGTTCCGGCAGGTCTTGCGTCGGGCACGCCTCGGCGGGACCGACGTGTGACCTGCCGGTCTGCGAGCGCAGATCGCAATTCGGGCTTGCAACATGTGAGTTGGCGGATATATTGGTTGCATCAAGGAGTTCTAACCATGCGTACCATCCTATCGATGGCGTTCATCGCCTGTCTGCTTACCGGCTGTGATCACCGGGACAGCGTCTCTTCCCCGGCCGAATTTGTGGACACCACAATAGTGGTCAAATTCGGACAACAGGTCGGCATCCCTAACACGGCTCTGTCTCTGAAGTTCGACCGCAACATATACGACGGTCGTCTGCCCAGCGGCATGATAGTCCCATGGTGGACAAATACCGCACAACTCGGCATGACCGTCATGCCTGCGGGAGAGAAAATGCACCTGTATTTTTCGGGAGAGATCATTGATTCCGCCGGCGTGAGTTTCTACGGCTCACCCGTGCATCTTGGCGGTTTTACGTACCGGATGACCTCTCTTACGCCGTTGCCGATCGACGCCCAACATCTGGTTCCGGACTCGGCGCTGGTAGCGAAAGTCCGAGTCAGCAGATCTGTGCCGGTACCACCGCCCGATTCCCCGCTTTTTCCGACCGCGCTGGGAAATCGGTGGATTTACGCGGACACGACCTTCGGCGAGGATACCGTCATCGCCGTGTCGATTGACACCTTTACCATTGTCGACCATTACTACGATCCGTTTGGTGAGTGGTGGGTACTATCGCGCTGGCTTAATCCGTTCTACCATGGTGAAATAATGATCGGACCGGACTCCGTATTCACTCGGCAATCCGGGGAATACTACCCTCTTCCGGGCGAACCGCTTTCCTATGCATCGATGGAACTCATTCCGCCGTCCGGTGATTCGAGCAAATTCAGCATCACATATGAAGGTGATATACTCTGCGAGCGAACGGTCAAGCGACTCGATTCAGCGGTGGTGACCCCCTGCGATACTTTCACCGGCACATGGGAATACCGCGCCGGCGTTCCGAGTACCGAGATGATGGGTATGCAGATTCTGAAACCGGGGATCGGATTTGTGTATCTACAATACGATCGGAACATTGTCTATCCCTATATTCCACCGACGACACAGCGGATGTGGTTGATCGAGTATCGGGTATATTAATTCCTCGTTCCGGCAGGTCTTGCGTCGGGCACGCCTCGGCGGGACCGACGTGTGACCTGCCGGTCCACAGAGTTGGCGGACAGGAATGTCCGGCGACCACGAAACACAAAACCCGCCCCTCTTGCGAGAGACGGGTCGTTCAGTTACTGCGGAAGGCGGGACTTGAACCCTGTACATGGCCGTGTCGCATAGACGCCTACCAAGTAAAAGCGATCCCGGTAGCCGCCGTGAACCTCGGATTGTCCGCATTCGGCAGGGGTGTCAGCACCTTTCCGGTCAGCCAAATGCCGGTCTTTATGCCCTCCTTCGAGGTATGCAGACCCTTGTAAAAGCCGAAGCCGCCGACTCCGCCCAGAATAGCGCGGACGTTGTCGGGTCGGACATCGGCCCAGGTGAACGCCGCGCCGGTGAAGAGAAAGACGTAATCGATCAATCCAAAGAATCGGGCTTTCGCCCATTGCGTGGGGGTGATTTCGATCTGGGCATTCTGGCTGATGTCAGCATATACCAAGCTCGATATCCCGGCGATCGGCGGTAGTTTCATGCCGACACAGACGGCCTTATTGCCTCCGTCCTCATAGCGCCCGCCCGCGAACATTGAGTATTCGGGACCACTCACGTCCTGCGCTTGCACCCCCGCCACCACGACCAATAGGCCGACGATTGCCACGAGGATGACTGTCTTGAAAAGTCTCATAATGTATCTCCTTTCGAGGTGATTACTTGCCAAAGGGAAAAAAATTCACGGCCCAGTTGGTGACTTGGTCGGGTCACCGCCGGAACGGGTAGCTTTCGCCTCCTGATGTTGTTGAGTGGTTAATACCATCCCGAAAGCAGTCATTGAAAGCGTAGCATGATGCGTCACGGCATCCGGGTTGATCGGCAGTTTGAATATCCAGCAAAGGATGCTGGCGAGCGCGGTAGTTGCAATCAGACAGATGAAATACGCCGTTCCCGGCAACCAACCGAGCCCCTTCTTCTTGGGCGGCTGAGCATCAGGCGTATTTGTCAGATAGTTGTAGAGCACGACAATTAGTCCGCCGACACCAGCCGAAAGCCAAAAGCTGAACGATCCGGTTTGTTCCATATCTACTCCTTATCTCAATTAGGTTTCCGCCTGCTACTTGGTCCGTGATCGAGAAACCGCGAAATATCCGGTTGTTCCTTGGGCTTCTCGGCCCTCTCAGTCTTCTTGTCTCCTCGCTTGAATCTGATATAGTCGAGGGCCTGGTCCTTGTAAACCTTGGCCGGGATCGCATGCGCGACACCGAGAATGATTGACCACCAGAGCTTTTTTAGCATCCCAACCTCAAATCCCGGCGAAGCCAGCCGAGCAAATTAGCCGTCTGTGATCGATCAGCGAGGCAGGCCTTGACGCGATACACCAGCCGCCGCCGGGTCAGTTTCCACATAAGCAGTTCGCGCGAACTTGCCGCCGAGCCGAGCGTTCTCAGGGCCGACAGCGTGGCCGGGCCGATCACACCGTCGACCGTCAGCGTCGCCCCCATTTCATTGAGGGCCGATTGCAGATAAATCGAAGCGCCATCGGGATCGGTCGGGCCTGTGCCAAAGTTCACCGCCGTGTCGAACAGGTACTCGGCGATTTCCTGTTGCGGAATGTCGTCGCCTTTGATCCGATTCCAATACTCAACCCGGTAGAACACGCCGACCGCGCCGGTTAGGTCGGGGTCGGCCTCAGCAATCCGAGGAAAATCCGGGCTGGTTTTGAGCAAATCGACTCGTTTCCAGCCCGGCCAGTCGGAGTGATATTTGCGAGATATCCCTTTGAAAGTTTCGCCGCCTTTGTCATTCGGGTTGTTGGCGTAGCCACCTTCGGCCTCAGCCAGCTTCTTCAATGCCGCAATAAAGTCGGCCATATCACTGCTCCTTCCAGCGGACGACGTCTTTAAGCCAGACCGTCGCATATCCAGCCGGCATGCGGAAAGCAAAGCGGTCAATCAGTTTGCCATACCTTGTATCCTTGACCGTCGCCCGATACCACGTCGAGTCATTCGTGAAGGAAGCATTCGGGAACAAGGCGATGGTCAACTGGCCAAGACTATTTGCGCGGGCGGTTGAATAGCCGCGCCCGTTGCTCGGTATAATCGTATCTCCGACGTGACAGAGCGAATCATTGAGCGATACGAGTTCGATGGTGACGTCAGCATTAGCGTATCGCATACCGCCACCCGAGGCGTTATAGAAGGCCAGAATGGACCGGCCCGTATTCCCTCGGTAGACCTTGAGCGTATCGACGCCGGCGGCGCTCATCGAAAAACTCCGCTTATACTGGCCGAAGCCCGGCTCGGTCGTGAAACAGACCCATGAGCCGGCGTTCAGGTGGAACTCAGAGACGCCGGAATTGTTCGTGAAGGCCCAATATGGATTCGTGTTTTCGAGCGGATTATTCACCCAGACTTGCGCCTGTTGAATGGCCGTGTCAGGATTGGCGCTGGTATCGATGACCACAATCCGCCAGGTATAAGCGCCGGAACCGGAAGCGCCGGTGACTGAGCTGACCGGGACGTCGAGGTTGGCACCGAAGCTCCCAGCCGTATTGTGATTGGCCTTCAGTTCATTCCAAATCGCATTGACCAATCCGGTTTGATTGAAGGCGATCATGCGCTGGGCGGCGGTGGAAGAATCGCCGTCGGCCAGGACCAACCCCCATACGACTCGCGCAACGATTCGCGCAAGCTGAGTCGAATCAAGCGTTACTGACAGCCCGGACACGGTGCGTTGCGTTATGCGCGAGGTATCGGTGTATCCGGCTTTGGCTATCCCCCACACGATTCCCCACATGATATTCGCGACCTTTTGGGAATCAAGTGATGAGGCGGCAGTTTGCGAGATGATCCCGCCCATCTTATTCGCCCCGAACCATCCAGACGTGTGTCCGGCACTGTCGGCCCCGAAGATGCGAGTGACGATTTCATCGATCGCCGCGTTCGTCAATGCTCCCGCCGCAATAAAGCCGGGACCGAACGTCCGCGCCGATTGCGCTCCCGATTGGAAGGACGGTTCGGATATACCGTTCGGCGCTATCCCGCCGACCTGTCCGCCGACGTTACCATTCACATTCCCAAGAACGCTACCGCCGACGTTGCCGGTGACAGAGCCGACCGGCCCAACCACCGACGCAACAGATCCAGTAACCGGACCTTGCACCGACGATGCGACGACCTGGCCAGACCCGTTAGTCTGAATCTTCTGAGAAGGCGTTACCAGTACGAGAGACGCCGGGTCTTGTCCGGCGGCATACCCGCCGACCGTCACGTTCCCGGCGATCGTCGCATTCGATCCGACCGGATTGAGAACAAACGCCGTCCCATTCGCCGGGGCGGAAGGCGCGGCTTCGATCGTGTAGGTCTTAGTCGAGTAGTTGTAAGCGGTCACGCGCCGCGAAACGCCGTCGAGCACTCCACCCCGGAAGGTCGCGGTCTTATCTTTCCAGAAATCCGCCCCCGTCACCGTCACCTTGCCGATGAAGGATGATGTCGTTGCGGCAGGATCATTCACCGTATCTTTGTAGATACCGAGGTCGCCCTGCGTTAGCCAGTTCGAAGGCGTTCCGGCATAGTTGATATTCGCGCCGACGGTTCCGGCTGTATTATGTCCGCTGGCTGTGGCATCAAGAACAAGAGTTGCCGGGTCCTGACCAGCCGCATATCCGGCCACCGTCACACTTCCGCCGCCACTCGACGTGCCGGCGGCGAATAGCAAGAGAGAATCATTCAGCGCCGGTGCACCCGTGAAGGCGGTGGTTGTGAGAACTTTAGTCGTGCCATTATATGCCGTCACCGGGCGGAATTGTCCGGCCAGCGTTCCCTTGAGGAAATATGCAATCGAAGGAACCCAATGGTCGGTCGTTGACTGAGTCAGGTTGGTCGGGATAGACGAGGATGTTGCGCCATTACCGACGACTGCAAGCGTGATTCCCTGGAAGCGATTAATGAGATTCTTCATCGAGTCCGGCGTGATCGTGCCGTTGATGATCGCCTGAAGCGCCGCCTGATATGCCTTCGACGAATCAATCCCCGATCCGGATTCGCTGATATATGGCGAGATGATGATCGAGTCTCCGGCGGAAGGAGCGAGACTCAGCGCCGGATATAACGTCGCTGAATCGCCGAGATCATAGAAGGCGAGGATTTTCGCGCTCTGACCGGCGCATGCCCCGGTCTTGAAATAGATCATATTGTCATTCCAGAAGTTATTGCCTTCCGTCAACACGGTTGCGTTGATTCGACTCGTGCTTGGAGTTCCGGTCAAGGCGACCCGCCGGACACTCAGGAACGCGAGATCGGCGACGCTCGGAACCGTCGCGCCAGTATGAGTAAAGCCACCGAGTTGTACCTTCGGATAACCCGTCCCGCTTTGTATGCCGATATTCACGCGAGCAGTATCAAAGAAGGCGAGGGTCATCCTGGGAAAGGTCAGCCCCGACGAATCATTAATTCCCGCCGCGACCATAACATCACGCCATTCGGTGACGCTCACCTTTGGATATCCATTGTGGGAATTCACTGCGACACCGTTGATGTATCGCTGATCCGTCGGCATATATCCGGCGGTATGAGTTCCGAGAGCTGCGCCATCGACGAAGCCGACGTTGACTCGGAAGCGCCCGGACGCTCCCGTCGTATCGGGAGCGGTTCCGAGTATTTTGACCATGTTCGCTTTGACTTCGGCTGTCCCATCGCGGAGCGAGTCGAGACCGGGAGCACTTGCTACGGTAGCCGGGAAGGTAATACCCGCACTGGCCGAAGCCGTCTGTCCGCCGATCTTGCTTACGTTTATATAATTTTGTGCCGCCCAACTGAGTGTCGTATCGAGTCGCGCCAGCATTTGTTGCATCGTCGACGACGCGAACGAGACCGTGAACTTTTCCTCATAGAAGATGAGCTTCGTAAATACCCTCACGTGAACGACTCGTCGATGCCGACCTGCTGTCCGTCCAGCCCCTCGACCAATTCATGGCGCGGATATTTCGCACCCGGGGCGGTCAACCATTCCTTCTTTTCAACCCCAGCTTCCCGGTATCCTTCCATCGAAGCACCGTTAACGGCGCCGTTCATTTCGGTCATGGCAATACGTTGCGATCGCGCACCAGCGAATTCGGCAAACTTGTCTTCCAATTCTCCCGCGATCTTCTTTATCCCCCAACCCTCGTCATATGCCTGTTGCAGAATTGCCCGGACGTCCTCGTAGCTCTCGTCATTTATCCCGGCGATGCGATTGGCGAAAGAATTGAGCATCGTCTGCACGCGCGGGTTATTGACGTTGAATTCCATATCGATGCCGATTTCGTCGATGGCCTTTTGCCCCATTTTCTTGGCTACCAGTTCCATGAACGGCACCAGTTTCTTGCGGAGCGCCTCGTTCTCAGCGCTCTTGTCGAATATCTTGCTGGCGTCGTCGGAAGCCCCGCGCCGGATCAGATCGTAGTAAAGCAAGGCGGAGATCACCTGGCCTTTGGGCGTACTGATGGTTTTCAGGCCTTCGAGTATGCGGTCCAGCTGGTCATCGAAGTACGACCGCATGAGCTTCTGCATCTGCTTCTCATAGCGAAGCACGACGCCTTCGTGGGCTTTCCAGATCATGCCACGCGCATCGCCGCGCCGGGATCGGATCGTATATTCAGTCGGCGCGTCTAATTCAGCTTTGGCCTGCTCGGCCGATTTGATTGGGGCTATATCCGAAGCCCCAAAGGCCGACACCGGCGCCTGTTGCAATTCATCGCCTCCGACAATCGGCTCCCAGCCGAGCTTTTCGCGCGCTTCGTTGGGCGTGATGATGCCGGATCGCTTCAAGCCACCGAGCCGGGTTGCTTTTTCGTTTTCGTCTTCCTGAAGCGCGTTGATCTGCGACGAGTCCGCCGCAACCTGCAATCCCGGCCAAAAGGTCTCGACTAACTGCCGGTTGATGGCACCGAGGACTATACGCTGAAGCGGCAGAATCGTATGTTGCCAGAATATCTTGATCTGTTCGCGGCTGTTCGCGTAATTTGCGTATTCGAAAATGCCGGCCAGTACCGGCGGCACACCAAAGACCGCGAGAATAGTTTCGCGCGGAGTTTTGGTCAGCAAGTCAGAGACAAGTTTATCGAGCGACGGCGTAATGTCATGGAACTTGCCACCGCTACTGAGCACCGCGATCTCGTGTTGCTTCTCCGGTCCGCCATGCGTCAATTTCCAATTCTGGCGTA
>JACRAV010000309.1 GCA_016213305.1 Candidatus Zixiibacteriota bacterium
AACATAATGATTTATCCGGTCTGGGATGCCGGTATAGGGTACGGGTACCTGATGGCCGCGATAGCGGTCGTCCATGTGTTCATATCGCACTTCGCCATCGGCGGGGGGTTGTATCTGGTGGTGACCGAGACCCGCGCCCGCCGGCGCAATGATCAGGCGCTTCTGGCCTATTTGCCCCGGTTATCAAAGTTCTTTGCGTTGGTGACGCTGGTGGCCGGGGCGATCACGGGAGTCGGGATATGGTTTGTGATCGGGCTGATCAGTCCTGCCGCCACCGAGGCGCTGATTCATCACTTTGTCTGGTTCTGGGCGATCGAATGGACCTTCTTCGTGGTCGAGATTGCGGCCGCGATTCTGTACTTTTACGGATGGACCCGCCTGTCGGCGCGCAACCATATGATTATCGGCTGGATTTATTTTATCGCGGCCTGGCTCTCGCTGGTGGTCATCAACGGCATCGTCTCCTTTATGCTCACCCCCGGCGACTGGCTGGCGACGGGGGAAATCTGGACCGGATACTTCAATCCCACATACTGGGGAGCTTTGGCGTTTCGGACCGGGATATGCATCATGCTGGCGGGACTGGTGGCCATGCTGGTGGCCTCGCGGGAGAAATCGCCGGATACCCGGTCCCGGATCAGCCGCTACAACGCGCTCTGGACACTGGTCGGAATCGCCATCATGGCGCCGTCGTACCGACTCTACTGGACCGAGATCCCGGCGGAGGTCGTGAAGGCGGTCCACACGATGATGCCGTCACCGCAAGTGTATTTGAGCATGTCGGTCTGGTCGATGGTAGTCATTGCCGTTCTGGTGACGGTAATCGGGATTGTGTTTTCGCGGCGACTCCATCTGGTGTCGGCGCTACTGCTCATGATCTGCGGACTGGCGTTTTTCGGCGAGTTCGAGTGGTTTCGCGAATCGGTGCGCAAACCGTATGTCATCTATGGATACCAGTACGGCAACGGGATTGATCTGGCGGATGAATCAAAGATTCGCACCGATGGCCTCCTGCCGCACATCGCCTACCGCACCGGCAATGACGGCGCCGATTTGTTCCGACGGGCCTGCGGGTCGTGTCACACGATCGGCGGATACCGGGCGCTCAAACCGGCTTTCGACGGCACCGATACAATGTTCATCGCCGGCGTGATTATGGGTACCCACATGATGAGAGGGAATATGCCGCCGTTTTTCGGTAAGGATACCGAGGCGAAGGCGATTGCGCGGTACATACATGACCGGCTTGACCATCGCTCGCTGACGGAGATATACGGTCTGTCGGGAATGGAACTTGGGAAGAAAGTGTACGCAATACGATGCGGTAAATGCCACGTGATCGGCGGATACAACGACAAATCGGAAACAATTGCCGGCGCGAGCGATGACGATTACGCCACGCTGAAGTCGTCGAGCGGCGAACTGTCGGAGTTCATGCCGGGCTGGAGCGGCACCGATGAAGAATGGAATGCCATGATACAGTATCTGAAAACACTCAAAGCGGGAGGGGCCGATGCAACTTCCGGATTATAACTTTCTGCCGGCCCCGCTCTGGCTGATCACGGTGTTGCACCTGATTACGCTGACCCTGCACTTTATAGCGATGAACTTTCTGGTGGGCGGGGTAATCGCGGTGCTGTGGGGAAAGTTTACCGACCGGTGGTCGCACCCGGTGGTGCAGAAATTTGTCACGCTGTTTCCCAGCGCAATGGCGGCCACAGTCACTTTGGGCGTGGCCCCGCTGTTGTTTCTCCAGCTGACCTTTCCACGCCAGACCTATTCCGCGGCGATTGTCAGCGGCTGGTTCTGGCTTGAGGTGGTCATGGCGGTCATGATTGCGTATTTCCTGCTCTACGGGGCGTCGATGTCCCGCACGCCGGGCAGGGGACGGCGGCCGATCTACCTGACGGTGGCGCTGGCGCTGATGCTGTACGTGTCGGTGGTGTACAGCTCCGTGTTTTCGATGGTCGAGCGGCCCGCGGAGATTGCGACGTTGTATGCGCAGAATCAATGCGGGCTGGCGTTCAATCCCCATATCGAGGAATACCTGTTCCGGTGGCTTCATATGATCTTCGGTGCGATCACAGTCGGCGGGTTCTTCGTGGGATTTGTGGGCAAGAACAACGACGAGGCGTTCCGGGTCGGGAGGGGATTCTTCCTGTGGGGGATGGTGGTGACTTCGGCCTTCGGCATCGGGTATCTGCTGTCGCTGGGGGAGGCGCTTCCGAAACTGATGCACACCCCGGCGATCTGGGCGCTGACGCTTGGCGTTATTCTGTCGGCGGGATCATTGCATTTCTTCTTCACGAAGAGGTTCGCGCCTGCTGGGGCAATGCTGGGCGTCTCGATGCTGACGATGGTGATCACCCGCCATTATGTACGATTGATTAGTCTTGAAGGGGTGTACGATCCTTCGACCGTGCCGGTGAGGCCGCAGTGGTCGGTGTTTGTGCTGTTTCTGCTCTTCTTCCTCATAGCCATTGCCGTTCTCTGGTATATGCTCAGGATGTTCTTTGCGCCGGGGAAGAAGACGAGTTAAGGGTAACTGGTAATTGCACGGTGGCAGGTATCTGAGCCTGACACTCGTTGAATCATTGAGCAAGTCAGGCCGAGCTTGTCGAGGCCTTTTAGTGGGCGGCAGGCATCCTGCCTGCCCCAACCAAGCGGGCACGTAGGATACGTGCCGCGCACTAAACATGTAGGGCACGAGCCCCGTGCTCGTGCCATCTTTTTGTCCGCGAAAGCTGGCGGGAGCACAGGGCTCCCGCCCTACAAGAAAAATGGCGTCACGCAAGAATGCGTGACGCCACAAGACGAAAATGTCGAAACCACAGGGGTTTCGACCTGTCAAATCAGAGAATCATTTCGGCGGCTTTGCTGAAGGTCGCAAAATCGGTTGCGCCGACGAAGCGCTGAACCTCTTTGCCGGTGCGATCGATGAAGATCGTTGTGGGAACGCCGCGAATACCGCCGTACCTGTCATAGATGTCGTCACTGCCCATAAGCATCACCCACTTCATACCGGCCTGGGCGGTGAAGGCCTTCACGCTTCCTGGCTCGTCCCGGACCGCCAAACTGACGATCTCGATCCCTTTCGGTTTATAGACCTCGTACAGTTTTATCAAATCGGGGATTTCCCGTCGGCAGGGCGGGCACCAGGTACCCCAGAAATTGATGATCACCGGCTGTTTGGTCACCCATTCCGACGACTGGCGCGGGGAACCGTCGATATCATACGCGGTGAACTGTACGGCGCTCGGATCGGCAGCCGTGGCGCCGGTATTGGTGTTTGACGCCGACTGACCGGCCGCTTTGTCCTTGGGCGCCGTGTCGGTGCTACAACTCAAGCACCAGAGGACGGCGAGCGTTGCCGCCAGAAGGGCGATAGATATCCGAATTGTCGTTCTCATTAATTCTCCCGATATGAGTAGTGAATTCTTGTCGTGTGGATGTGGATAATTGCGGCTCACTTGCCCGACTTGTCATCCGGATTGGAATTTTGCGTCCGGGTGGTGTCATACTGATAATCGCGCACGAATTCGAGCACTTTGGTGAGCTGGTCGGCCGGACGGTACCCCGGCACTGGCCCGACCTTGGCCCCGGTCGGCGAAACGAACCAGAGCGTCGGATAACTGCGCACCCCGAACTGGGTCTGGGCAAGCGCCCGTTCGCTGATCTGGTACCCGTCGATAGTGAACATGGTATCGGTGTCGCCCCAGACTTTGGAGCAAACAAAATTCTTGTTCAGCATCTTTATGATCGCGGTGTCGGTGTAGGTTTCTCTTTCCATTTTCTTGCACCATCCGCACCAGGTGGCGGTGAAATGCACGAAGACATGCTTGTTCTCTTTGCGGGCTTTCTTGAGAGCGTCGGGATACGGAAACCACTTGATGATCGACGGATCGTCTTTGCTCGTCGAGGACTTCGCCTCGGTGGATGCCGAGGCGGTCGGAGCGGCCGGCGTACTGCCGACATCCTTCGACAGGGCATTGCTCAAAAGCGAGGTGATCAGGAGAGCTACGATTATCAACCAGTGTCTTTTCATCATGTATCCTTCGGCGATCTGAAATTACTCTTCCAATATAGAACACCTGTCGGGTCGAAAAGTTTACCCGGTTACACCGGTCGCAGATAGGCGCCCGAATGTCCCAGTATCTCTTTCAAACGGTTCAGCAGTCCGAAATCCGGATTGACCGAATACCTCTTTGATCTAATATACACCTCAGAACAGTTTTCGCGGGCGGCAAAAAGCACAGGGACCGTACCCGGCGAATCGCCCAGCGACCTAAGAGCTTCCATGATAAGGTCTTCGGCACAATCCGGTTCGATCTTGATGACCAACTGGCATCGATATTTTTCCGTTAGTTGTTCCAGCC
>JACRAV010000311.1 GCA_016213305.1 Candidatus Zixiibacteriota bacterium
CAGAAAACGGAGCTTGGGCCGTGTCGACGTCGAACCGGATGGGGTTGCCTGGGGCATCGCTTATTTATACTTCATTTCAAGAATCGGTTTCGCGTTAAAGTGAAACAATCGGGCGGGAAATGCAAGATTGAAAGTAGAACGGGTTGAGGGGCGGATGTTCTATTGTCCCCTTACCAGCGTCGGGTTTCGACTACGCTCAACCCGACGTGCGATAGGTTGCCGATGACAAACCGGAACCCGAGGGAAGCGGTCGTGTCAGACCGTCGAGACAGGATGGTTCACGAAGAGGCGGTCAGGTCACAATTTGCCGGACGCTCCGCGTCCGCCAAATCAAGACCTGACCGAACGGTGAGAAAACTGTCGGCGGACAGGAGTGTCCGCCGACCACGAAACCGAAGGGGTTTGGATTTACGGACTCAGCCGTGCAATTTTCGGCGCAGGCGGGCGCAGAAGGCGCCGTCGAGACCGTCGACTCCCGGATATGTTTTCACAAAGCCGCGGTCGTTGACCAGTTCTTTCGGGACGAATTGCTCGGCCGATTCAACCTCGAAATGATCGTTGCGTACCAGAAACTCCTCGACTATCTGGTCGTTCTCGGCGCGGGTGATCGTGCAGGTGGAATAGACGAATATCCCGCCCGGCTTGACCAGCTTGGAGGCGCGGTCGATCATCTTGGCCTGCACTTTGGTGAGTGTTTCCATATCCTCGACCGATTTGGACCAGCGCAGGTCGGCATGTTTGGCCGCCGTGCCCCAGCCGGTGCAGGGTGGGTCCAGCAGGACCCGATCGTACGGTCCGCCATGGAACTCGTTCATGTCGCAGACCACCGGCGCAATGATTTTGATTCCCAGCCGTTGCGCGTTTTCGACCACCGTTTCGAGCCGCTGGCGCGATTTGTCCACCGCCGTGATTCGGCCGCGGTTGCGCATGCGCATCGCGATGTAAGTTGTTTTGCCGCCGGGGGCCGACGTCAGATCGACCACGTCGCCACCCGGTTTGGGATTGAGCAGGCGCACCGACAGACCGGCCGATTCATCCTGCACATACACTTTGCCGCTCTGGATCAACTCCTGTTCGAGGGGAAGCCCGGCCGAGTCAACATGCAAAAACTCCTGTAGGTAATTTCCGGGTGAAAAACTGATGGCGTTCTGTTTCAACAGAGCGGCGACTTCGTCTATGCTGGTCATGAGTGTGTTAACCCGGTAGGTGACGCGGCGGGGGCGATTGTAGGCGGCGAGAAGTTGCTCGGTGCGATCCCGGCCGAACTCGCCCAGACAGTATTCGACGAAGTGATCCGGATAGCTGAAGTAATTGGCCAGATACCGGAGCGGTTCGGCGGTTTTGTCGGGAAAGACAACTTTCCCGGGTTCGCGGAGACGCGAGCGCATGACGGCGTTGACCAGTTTAGCCTGCGACTGGTCGGCAAACTGATGCGCTAAGTTGACCGATTCCGACACCGCCGCGGCGGCCGGAACTTTGTCGGTGAATATCAATTGATAGAATCCCAGCCGGAGAATATTGGATAGATAAGGCGAGAGTTTCAGGGATGGCCGCGCCAGATAGAATTTGATTTCATAATCCAGCCGTTTTCGCATTTTGGTCGCGCCGTTGACCAGCTGGAGCATGAAACGGATATCGAGGGACCGGAACTGGCGATTCTTCAGCACGGCGGTCACGGCGTCGTTGGTGTCCATACCCTGTTCGATCTGCATGATCGCCTGCAGGGCGGCGGCGCGGACCGGGTCGAACTTCTGGGCGGATTCGGGAGTGGTCATTGGCTTACAGATCCATCACGTTTTTGCTCTGGCCGTCTTCGGTCGCCCGGTACATTGTCTTTCGATGAAAGGGCAAAGCCACAATTTCGCAGGTCATTGTCTCGCGCAATAACTGGGCGACCTCATTGGGGCGCGCATAACCGACTTCACCCACGCCGAGCGTCATGACCAGCGTATCGGCCTCGATACGCAGATCAAACACCGCGGGTTTGATGTCCATCGTCTTGATACCGTCCTTGGTGTCCCGGTGGACGGTGACGGTGTCGCCGGTCATGATCCGCTCAATCTGCGACTTCAAAATGGAAGTGTCGGACCAAAAGCTTGTCGGGATGGTATAGACGACGCGATTGATCAGCGAGGTGAGCGAACCGGCCTGGCCATAGACGACGCGGGCCTCGAGAATTTGCAGTCCTTCGGGAAGACGCATCTTGATATCATCGAGCATATACGGCAGAAGATTGGCGTCGAGGGTGATATCCAGATACTCGGCTTCGGAGGTGAATCCGAGGGGCAAGGGCGGCCCGAACGATATCTTCATGGTCGGATTAAACCCCTGACTGTACTGCACCGGCGTTTCGGCGCGGCGAAGCACCCGTTCCAGCAATCGCAGATTGTCCAGGTGCGACATGTACCGGTAGCGGGGCGATTTCCCCCAGCGCAGACGGAGGCGGTTCTTGGTCGGGGCCGAGGTGGTTTTGGTCACTACTTTCTTTTTGCCTCGTCCCCACTGCGCGGAATCATCGGCGGCCGGGGCGACGGGCGGCGCGTCGGATGGCGCCATGATGGGAGGCGATGGCGAAAAGGTTTCGGCGCTGGTGCGCTGACGTTCGGCCATGAGATGCTCGACCGATTGTCCCTTGTCGATATGTCCCCAGGGTAACTTGGCCGAGAACGGGATTGCCTGTAAATACTTGAGAGGATCAAGACCGTGTTGTTGAAATGCCTGGAGCCACAATTCGGGCTGGCGCTCCTCGTCCCAGCCGTCGAAGCGGCATCCCAGACGATAGGCGGTCTCGACCACATCGCATAACTCCCGTCCGCCGCGCAGGAAGGCGCACACGAAATAGTGCATGAGCGACTCGGAGTATTTGTAATTGATCTGATGATTATGGGTGTGCCGCCGGATGAGGGTAACCCGCCGGGACAGCTCGTCCTGAGCGCAGGCGGCATCCCATTGCAAAGGGGTGTGCGGGCTGGGCACGAACGGCGACAAAGTTACATTGACCTGCTTGCGCCCGGGAGTCGATTGCCCCAGTTCAAATATGGCGCGGCACAGATTGGCGATGGCAACCAGATCGTCATCGGTTTCGGTCGGCAAACCGATGATGAAATACAATTTGATCGTGGTCCAACCCTTTTCGAACGCCATCCGGGCGGTGTCGAGAATCTGGGTGTCGGTGATATCCTTGCGCACGAATTTGCGGAGCCGTTCGGTGCCGGCCTCGGGCGCGATGGTGAATCCGCCGCGCCGCACCCGCTTGACCGAATCGAGAAGGCCGGGAGTGATCGATCCGGGGCGGAGGGACGGCAGAAACAGTCCCACCCGTTTCGGTTCGAGCCGGGTCGCCAGAGTGGAAGCCAGTTGTTCGATTTCCGGATAATCGGAACTGGACAGCGACA
>JACRAV010000310.1 GCA_016213305.1 Candidatus Zixiibacteriota bacterium
CTCGATTTCAAATTGCCGATGGCCGGAATCTTCGCCGACCAAAGCGACACTTTTCACGCGGGTGTTGCGGCGAAGTTGGACGCCCAGATCGCGCGAAGTTTTCAGCAGGCACTCGATGATGGTGCCGGAGTTGTCGGTGACGGGGAACATGCGGCCGTCGTCTTCAGCTTTCAATTGTACCCCACGTTGCTCGAACCAGGCGACGGTGTCGCTCGGCTGAAAACGGGTGAAGGGGCCGCGGAGTTCCCGGTGTCCGCGCGGGTAGTTGTTGACCAGTTCGGCGGGGTCGAAACAGTGATGGGTGACATTGCACCGTCCACCGCCGGAGACCCGCACTTTTTCGAGCGGGTGATCGCCGGCTTCGAGGATGACGATCTCGGCCGACGGCAATTGGGAGGCGGCGGTGATTGCCCCGAAAAACCCGGCCGGCCCACCGCCGATGACGGCTATACGCATGGGTGTAGTATGCGGGCGGGGAGGGAAAAGGCCAAGATTGATTTAAGGCAATGGGGTTGGCGCACGGGGACGTACGCCAACCACGATACCGGAGGTTTTAGTGCGTGGTGGACGTCCTCGTCCACCGCGTCTTCCACTAAGGGTTGGCGCACAGGGACATATGCCGACCACAAAAGTTGTAGTTGTCAATCATCATGAAACTTGTCTTTATTGCCTTCGTATTGCTATGTTGTAGAGTTATCAGGTCTTTTCACTCAACTCATAAGCGCAGGAGGTCTTATGGAGCGCAGGAACAAAATGGGATTTATAATTCTGGCGGTAACGCTGGTATCAGCCGGAGTAACATGGGGTCAGTCGGCACCTGAGCCGGTGGTTTTACCGCCCACCCTGGACAATTTCTATCCGCCGAAGGCCCCGGCCCCGGTCTATCTGATCAACATGATTCAACTGGCGACCCCGTTTTCGGGGGTGGCATCCGACCTGATGCAGGGGGACATGGAAAATGTCGGCAAGACCTATGAGAAATTCCGCACCCAATATGTGGCGGTCTCGAAAATGGTCCCGGAATGGACGAGCAGTTTCCCGATGGGGCCGGTCGATGAACTGGGAGCGGCGCTGGGGGGGAAGGATCCGTCCAAAGTGATGGCGGCGATGGATAAGGTAGGCCAGGTGTGCAATGGTTGCCATATCCCGGCGATGGCGGCAGCTCAACAGCGGTACCATTGGGGAACCTATGATAATATTGCGGCCACCGACCCGTTATCCAAGCAGACCGTGCCGTTTTCAGTATTGATGCAGATGATCGACGGGAGTCTCTCGGGGATAGAGACGGATGTTGAACAGGGTCAGATCGAAAACGCCCGGGCGACTGCCTTGGGGCTTAAGGCACGATTCGGGGAACTGAAGGAAGTCTGTGCGGCCTGCCACGACTCCGAGCGAAAGTACTATGTCGATGAGAGCGTGATGGGCAAGATTGACCAGTTGCAGGCGGCGCTGGCGGCGAATCCGGTCGATCCGAAAGCCATTGGCGGCCTGGTTCAGGGAATCGGATTCGAGAGTTGCCATAAATGCCATCTGGTACACAATCCGGCGGCTTATTCGAAATACAGGTTCAGTACGGCCAAAGCGGCCCATTAACAGGAACAGGCAAAGACAACAGCGGACTGTGATGTCCGCCTTGTACTCCAGCAAAAGTCGTTGGTGCACGGGGACGTACGCCAACCACAAATCAGGACGGGTCGGCGCACGGGAACGTACGCCGACCATTCCATATCATTTATGACTTTACCGTAGGGGTCGGTTTGGGGGGAGTTGGCTCGGTATAGGCCTGAATGACCAGTATTGCTTTGTGACGCGCTTTGGTACTCGATATCAGTTGTGCCGTAAACAGGGCGAGGAGCGCCGATCCCATTAAAGCCGCCCAGAAGGCGTCGGTCCATGTCTGATTAAGAATGCCGGTCATTCTAAAGGGGAGGTCGTCGGTGATCGGGGGTTTGACGATCGCCAGGCCGACGGCCACCAGGCCGGAGCCAATGGCTGAGGCGAGCATGGCGCGGCGGTCCGGAACGAGCGCCGCAACGAGGGCCACAATGGCAAAGATGAAAGCCGCGACCGCGCCTGGCTGGGAGACGATAGTTGACTTCCCGGCGACGACTTTCTGGATTTGTTCGGGCATTTCGGCCCGGGCGGCCTGGACGTATTTGGCAATCGAATCGGCGGGGACGGTGCCGTCGGTCGTACCCGGCTGACCCGGTATCGGCAATTGAGCCGCTGTCCCTTTCGACGGCACGGGGGCGCCGGTCATTCCGCGCTGATCGCCGACCGTACCGGGCAGGTTGAACTCCGTGCCCCAGACCAGATCGGTGCCGGTGACGGACGCGATCTTTCGATCGCCATTGGTGATGTTGCAGAACGGCATGAGAAAACATGCGAGAATGATTCCAGCCAGTACCGAGCGTATGGCCCGTTCGTGTTCAAACATCTGATCCTCCGTTTACTTATGCGGTCGAAGACGACCGTGAGAGGCCGCAAATAAATCTTTACCTTTTATCGGCACGGGGGGGCAAAACTGGAGTGGTTAGGAGACGAGCCGCCGGGAGGGTCGGGACCGGGCCGGCCCCTCCCGGCCCTTCGTCATTTTATGACTTGCGAAAACCGCCGGTTTCGCCGATATATTTACGAGAGACAAGTCAGGACAACTTAATCAACTTTTCAGGTACGGGAGGACACGGTCATGAGTGGCACGCCCAATTACACACCAACGCCAATGCCGACGCAACCGAGCGCGGAGGACATTCATCGCAAATTGATGCTCCAGCAGACCCAGCCGGCTGAGAATTTCGGAATGGCGCTGGTGGTCGGACTGCTGGCGGCGGTCGCCAGCTCCCTGATATGGATGGCGATCACCTATTTCACCAACTATCAGATCGGATGGATGGCGCTCGGCGTCGGCTTTGTCGTCGGCTGGGGCGTCCGCTGGGCCGGCAAGGGAACCCGCCCGCTATTCGGCGTTCTTGGCGCGACCCTGGCCCTGTTGGGGTGCATGCTCGGCAATCTGCTGACCGCCTGTGTCTCGATCGCCGATCAACAGCAGATCACGGTGGGCCAGGTGCTGGGAGCGCTCAATGCGGACCTTGTGGTTGAGATATTCAAAGTAACCTTTCACCCGATGGACCTGCTGTTCTACGGGCTGGCAGTCTGGTGGGGGTATAAGTATTCGTTTGCCCCGACCGGTAGCGGAAACAAGGTAGAGGTTTCTCCGAAGAGCCAGGGCTGATTTTGAGATAATATCGGGTAGCGCGACCGTTCGACAGTGTTCGGATGGTCGCGCCCTCTAATCTGTAAGACACTCATCACTCGTCACTCCGTCGGCTGGAGTGATATCCGGAAGCGTCACGCGATGACGCACAACTCCACAATCAAGCAATTGAACCTCCGAGCGGTTCCGGTCTGCACCTACTTAAACTAAAATCTTGACTGATTAAGGATTGTTTTCTATATGTTGAGTTGGTAACGAGTGAAATGAGGAATTACAACCCGGTGTCTGCTCGACGTAGTGTCACTTTACTTCTGGCGATCGCCTTCGCCGTCACATGTCAGAGTCCCGCCGTGGCCGGGCCGGGGTATATTCGTGGATCATACACAGCCGAGTTGTACTCATACGACGACGGCAGTGAAGCGAAATGGGATCAGTACCATCGGATTGGTCTCACCCTGACCAAACCTTTGACCGGCAGGGATCGGTATTGGGGTATTGGCCTGAATGAACGGATCCGGGTATTCGAAGATCGCAAAATTCTCACTTTGAGCCAGCACGTGTATGAAGGGAACATCGTCTTACACAATCTATTGAATCGAACCATCTTCACAGTCGGTCAACAATTCGTGTATAACACGCTGGGGTCGAGCCATCTCAATGGCGTGCGTCTGCAATATGCTATCTTCGGAAAGTTGCGGGCGGATGTTTTCGGTGGTCGGGAGCAATGGTTCTATGATATTGCCCGCTCATACAACCCCACATACCAGGTCTGGGGTGCCCGCCTTTCCGGCGATGCAACCTCGGCCACACAGGTGGGCGGGAACTGGATGTTGCGTCGCACGGGCGGCCGCGAGGTGTACCATCGGGCCGGGCTTGACCTGACGCATCGCCTCCGCAAAAGCGAGTTGTACGGCCGGGGCGGGTGGAATCTGCTCACCAATAGGATCGCTGACCTGCTTGGGCGAGTCACGGTGACGCCGAAAGACTGGTATGCCTCTGGAGAATTCCACTGGCGGGAGCCGAATGTCGCGGCCAATTCGATCTTCAGCGTGATCGCCTACGATCACTATAAGCGCGCCCGCATCGAAGTGCGCCGACGATTGACAAATCAACTGTGGGTATACAAATCAGCTCACGCGACCTTTGTCCAGGGTGGTACGATCTGGCTGGGAACGCTCGGCATCACCGGCCCCGGATACAGTATCGGCTGGAGCCATCAGGAAGGGCGCGGCACCAAAAGCGACGGTCTGACCGGGTCGGTGGCGGCTGATCTTAAGCCGAACTGGACCGTATTCGGCAGTTCCAATTTGAGTCGGTACCGTGTGCAGGGGGAACAGGCGGATGAAAGCGACGCCTACGCGACCTCGGCGGGGATCGGATGGCGACCGGCTCGCGGCTGGCAGGTGCAGGTTCAGGGGCAATGGCTTCGCAACGCGGTCAGAACTTCCGATGTCAGGTTTCTCTTTCAGCTGACCAAAGCGTTTTCGACCACTATCGGCGGGAAAGGGGCGGGGAAATGAGCCGCCGTTATCTTTGCCCGTCATTGGTCGTACTTGTCGGAATATTGGTATTGACGTCCCGCGCCTCAGATAAGGTCGATATCAAATTCTCGCACAAGCTTCACGTGATCGATAACGATCTGGAATGCCTGACCTGTCATGAATCGGTAAAGGCCAGCACCCTGGCGGATGACAAGAACTTTCCCCCGATGGATGTCTGCGCCCAGTGCCATGAGCAGGTATCCAAAGATGACGCCTGCAGCACCTGTCACGTGGCGGCCGACGAGCCGCAGGGGATAGAAATGCCCAAACGGGAGATAGTCTTCAGTCATCAGGCGCACCTGAATCGCAAAGCCGACTGTCTGACCTGTCACGCGGGAGTCAATCAGCGCACGACACCCGATCCGTTCAGTGTGCCTTCGATGGGCACGTGCATGAACTGTCACGACGGTTCCAAAGCGCCAAATAAGTGCGGGCTGTGCCATCAGGGCAAAGTGACGCTATCCGATATTCATCCGGCCAACTGGCGGTTCCAGCATGCCGACAAGGCGAGCAACAAGCCGGAATGGTGTCTGACCTGCCACCAGAATCAGAACAGTTGTCTTGCCTGTCATCGGGGCGACAATCTGACCGGAAAGATTCATGACCTGAATTATCAATACGCCCACGGTCTCGACGCCAAATCAAAGCGGCTGAATTGCCAGGCCTGTCACGACACCAGGGCGTTCTGCGACGACTGCCATCGGTCACAACTTCGCATGCCACTGGAACATTCGAGTGTCGGATGGTTGAGCCGTCACGGCGACGCGGCGCGGCGGGATCCCGAAGACTGCGCTTCATGCCACGACCAGCCCGATCCGACCTGCGCGCGTGCAGGGTGTCATCGCGATACCGACGGCATCCGGGGGACCAATCCCGACCTGCACGGCAATCGTGCCGGGGAATTGAATCATCACGGTCCCTGGCACTCGGATGACGGGTATGTCTGTTTTCAGTGCCACGTGAACACGCGTTCATCCGGACAAGGATTCTGCGGATATTGTCATAGCGGGATCAATTGAGCGTGGAATGACCAGACAGGATTACACATCGCGGCGGACCACGGCAACCCTCCTGGTTGCGGCGGCCGGTTTACTTGCGATTCTGGCCGCGAGTTGCGCTCATGATCGGATTCCGCCGACGCTTTCGGGGGTGCATCCGGCGAACTGGATGGATACATCGTCGGTTGACTTTCACGGCAAAATGGTGATGAAGGCGGGTGCGACGCTCTGCCAGGCATGCCATGGTGATGATCTGGCCGGTGGAAAGACGGGTATTGCCTGCAGTAGGTGTCATGCGCCCGGCCAGAGCGCCGGGTGTGTGCGCTGTCATGGCGGGGTTGACAATCAGACCGGCGCGCCGCCGCGCGGACTACATGGTGATACGGCTACAAGTTCAATTCCGGTCGGGGCACACACCCGGCATATCGACGGTTCATCCACGGCCGCGGCGGTCCCCTGTGCAAGTTGCCACACGTTGCCTCCGTTTGTGTGGGACTCGGCGCATCTGGATTACGATTTGTTCAGCGGGCAAGGGGAGCCGGATTCGATTGCCGAAGTGAACTTTCACGGATACGCAGTGGCGGACGGCGCGGTCTGGAGCCACGCGACTCACTCGTGTCGCTCGACCTATTGCCACGGCAATTTCAGCGGCGGAAAACCCGCCAATACTCCCGATTGGGTGGGTAGCAATCAGGCGCGATGCGGCAGTTGCCACGATTACGGAAGTCAGCCCGCCTCGCTGGGATGGAAGCACGATTTCCATGTCGTCACGGTCGGGCTGAAGTGTCGCGACTGCCATGGACTGGTGGTGGACAGCGCCATGCACATCATCAATCCGAATTTGCATGTAAACGGGGTGGTCGACACCTCGCGATTTGATTCGACGCTTTGCAACCAGTGCCACAGCGGGACGCAGTCGTGTATCACCTGTCATGGCGGCACCGACAACAAGACCGGCGCGCCGCCCAAGGGAATTCGCGGTGAACTTCTGACGACCGATCTGGCAGTGGGCGCACATACCGCTCACGTTGACGGCAAGCTGCAGGCCGACGGTTTCTCCTGCACCGCCTGCCATGTCACGCCGACACGGATCGATGCTCCCGGTCACCTCGGTTCCGATTCGGTCGCCGAAGTCTCGTGGGGGGGGATCAGCAACGTAAACGGGAACGCCCTCTGGGATCGTACGTCGCGCACCTGCGCGAGCACCTATTGCCACGGCAAGTTTGTGGGGGGGGATGGAACGAACGAGCCCAACTGGACCGGCACCAATCAGGCGATGTGCGGTTCGTGTCATGATGTCGGGTCCAATCCGAGCAAGCTCGCCTGGCGGCATGATCTCCATGTCGGGACTTTCGGATTGAAATGTGCCGATTGCCACGCTGATGTTGTGGATACGACGCGTGCGATCACCGACCGGGTGCTTCACGTGAACGGCCGGGTGGATACGTTGACGCGCAATCCGGAAATCTGCGCAAAATGCCACGCTCCGGGGGCGGATCTGTGCGTTCGATGTCACGGCGGTATCGACAATCAGACCGGCGCGCCGCCCACGGGGCTACACGGGGAGACCTTGTTCACCCAGATACCAGTCGGCGCGCACACCGCGCACATGAACGGCAATTCCGAGGCCGCACCGCGCAACTGCCGCGACTGTCACCTGACCTACATCTCGGTGGCCGATTCGGGTCATTGGGGCGCAGACTCGATTGCGGAAGTCAACTGGGGCGGGTTTGCCGACAGGAACGGCGGCGCGGTCTGGTCGCGCATCACGCAGGACTGCGCGAACACTTATTGCCACGGGAATTTTACCGGTGGAAACACCGCGAACAAACCGTCGTGGACGGCGCTGAATCAGGCGGTGTGCGGATCGTGCCACGACGCCGGCGCCAGTCCGTCAACACTACTCGGACGCCATTCATTGCACGCCGGCAAGGGGTACGCTTGCTATCGATGCCACTCGACCACGGTGAACAGTTCGAATACGATTATAGGACCCACCGTGCACGTGGACGGCGTCTTCACTGTGCGATTCTGGAACAACACCGGCACCTACACGCCCTCGACCAAAACCTGCTCCAACCCGGGCGGGTGTCATGGAACCGAGACGTGGTAATAGTATTGCCGTAAGATGCGCCCCATCGAAAGGGGCGCGTGACGCGTTACGAAGTTTCCTGATCTTTCGTTACATTCAGAAGAAGCGCTTCGAACCCTTCGGCCATTTTCTGAGCGGTCTTGAGCGGGCCGGTCAGCTTGAAGAAGATGTTCCCCTGGGGGGCTTCCAGCACCACGGCGGTCATGCGGTAATTTTCTTTGTCGATGGTCTGTCCGCTCATCATCGAGCCAACCGGAGCGTGATATATCCCGGCCACTTCGAGAACATGAGCGGTCATTCCCGCCACTGAGATTTCCTGCCGGATAGCCGCGGTGTGCGCGTCTTTGCCGTCCGGGAGCGCCATCTGCTTGATCCAGCGTTCGATATTGTCGTTGACACC
>JACRAV010000317.1 GCA_016213305.1 Candidatus Zixiibacteriota bacterium
AAGAGATGTGCGTTCCCCGAAGATGCCGAGCGGCAGATCGCTCTATCGGCCGAGAAATACCAGGCGTTGTTCGGCCGGCCGTTGGTTGGCATGTGGCCGTCAGAGGGCTCCGTATCCGAACAGGCGGTTGAGATTGCCCGCTCACAAGGAATACGCTGGATGGCTACTGACGAAGAAATTCTCTATCAGTCGCTTGGCAAATCGGGTCTGGACCGATCCGCCTATCCTCTTCATACGGTTTATGAGTCTCGAAACGGCGTCCGACTGTTATTCCGCGACCACGCCCTGTCGGATCGGATCGGATTCGTTTATGCCGGCTGGGAGGCCGATCGGGCGGTGAGCGATTTTGTCGGGCACATTCATAGTCTTCGGACGCTTCTCGCCGATCAGCTGAAACAGGTTGTCGTTCCGATCATCCTCGACGGTGAAAACGCCTGGGAGTACTTTCCGAATGACGGGGCCGAATTCCTGACCAAGCTGTACACGGCGCTGACGACCGATCCGGCCATCAAGACGGTCACATTTTCCGAGGCGGTCGGCGCCATTGAGCCGCGCCCTTTGCCATCCCTCTTTGCCGGGTCGTGGATCAATCACAATTTCAGCATCTGGATCGGCCACGATGAGGACAACACCGCCTGGGATCTGCTCTCTCAGGTCCGGGCCACGCTGGTCGAATTTGAGCGCGCCCATCCGGATTTCGATCGGGGACGTCTTTCTGCGGCGTGGAACCAGATTTATGTGGCCGAAGGATCGGACTGGTGCTGGTGGTACGGCGACGACCATCGGACACTCTATCGCGATCAATTCGACCGGACCTATCGCCGCCATCTGACGGCCGTGTGTGAGGCGCTTGGTCTTCCTGCCCCGGCGGAACTGGACCGGCCGATTTTCGAGCGGCCGGTATCGTCGTTTGTTCATCTTCCCGACCAGATGGTGACGCCAACCATCGACGGCCACTTGACTCATTACTATGAATGGACCGGATCGGGGTATTTCGATTGTCTGCGTGCCGGGGGCGCCATGCACCGGGCCGCCCAACGACTCCAGGGTATATTCTTCGCCTATGACCGCGACCGGATATATATTCGGCTTGACTTCATCGGTCGCCGCGAGGTAGAATCGGTCGGTGAGGCGGAGTGTGTGATCATGCTGTCGGCGGCCGAGGAGAAGCGAATCACCATCAATACCGGCCGGGACGGCACTGTTGGCAGGTATGCGGACTATGAGTACGCCGTCGCAGATGTGCTCGAACTGGCGATTGATCGCGTCACCCTCTGGCCGCAAGGGTTCGGCCAACTCGGTTTGTCGGCCGGTGTGTTCGAGGCCGGACAACAAGTGGAACTGTGGCCCGAAGACGACATGATTCGTCTTGTCATTCCGGCGCCTCACGCCGAAATCGTGTGGCCGATATGATCGTGTGGAGGTAGATTCACCATGACGGAATCATTTTTCCCTGAAGAAAACACGGCGACGAATCCTCCGGAACAAATCGAAAGCCCGGAACGGCTGTCGGACGCTCCGCCGGAACCACCGGCTGACGACGAGGTCGGCTCCGAAGAAAGCCGTCTGGCCGCGCTGATCGCCTATGTGCCGTTTCTCTGCTTTATCCCCCTGCTCAATATGCGCGACAACAAAACCGCGCTTTTTCACGCCCGGCAGGGCGTGATTCTGTTTCTGATCGAATTGCTGGCGGCGGTGTTCCTGATCGACGGTATTTCGGACTTCTTCTTCAAAGGGGTTCTGCTGGCGGCGGTCGCTCTCTCGGCGGCCGGAATCTACTCGGCGCTTCAGGGGAAGAAGTTCCGTTTGCCGGTGATCGGTGATCTGGCGGACAAAACAAAACTATGAGGGTACCGATGAAAAAGAGCGTGGTGGTCCTGGTAGCGGCGTTCGTCATGGTTCTGACCGGATGCGTGACGACCGGGCCGGGGGGGAAGAAATCATTCGTCATTATCCCGGTGTCGCAGGAACTGGCCATCGGACAGGGAATGGCGGCGCAGGTCGGGACGTCGGAAAAAGCGCTGGCCGACACCGCCTGGCAGTCGTATCTGGTCGAAGTCGGCCGTAAAGTGGTGCGCGTTTGCGATCGGCAGGATATCGAATACCATTTCACGGTGATCGAATCGGATCAAGTCAACGCCTTCGCCGCGCCGGGCGGATATGTCTATTTCTATACCGGCCTTCTGAGGGAAATGGATAATGAGGCCGAAATGGCCGCCGTGATGGCTCATGAAATTTCGCATGTCGTGGCGCGTCACGGGGTCAAACGGTTGCAGGCCGCTCTGGGGGCCACGCTGGCTTACGAACTGGTCTTCGGCGGCGACAAGGGTGGCGAGGCGCTGAAAGCGGCGGTCTATGTGGGATTGGGACTCGCTTTCGCGGGGTACTCGCGCGATGCGGAGCGTGAGGCCGATGATTTCGGCATTCAGTACATGGTGAAGGCCGGATACGACCCCAACGGCGCTATCGGGATGTTTGAAAAATTGGCGGCGCTGGGAAGCGGGTCGTCATCCATATTCGAGCAACTGTCTTCGTCTCATCCCGAAACCTCGGAGCGAATCGAAAATGCGCGCAAAGAAATCTCCGAAATAAATCCGCGGCCGAAAAATCTGACCCTGGGTCGCGATCGGTATCAGAAGATGGTCAAACGCCTCCCGGCCAAAGCCCCGAAGAAGTAATCTGTGTGTTGATCGTCACCACGCCGACAATCGGAATAATTTTCTGCTTTCTGCTCGCTTTTAGTTGATATCTCGCTCTGAAAAGTGGTGATTCCCTTCGAGTAGTTGTGGGACTGAATCAACAGGCATGGCCAAATTGGCCATTTGCTGTCCCCCAATCAACCCGGCGTGTTCATTAGATGCACAGCCGGGCGTAAACGTCTGGAGTGCTGATGCTTAGCTCATGGTCAATGGTGGTGGATCGCGAATTGAGTGCGAAAATGGGCCAAACCATGTTGATCCGCGCTACGATGACCAGCCAAAGGTGGTGCTTCGGACCAGCTCCAGCCATGCAATTGATCTCTCATAACATCAAGTCATACAAATCTTTGCCCATCGAGTGGACCTCGGCGCTCCTGCGTCCGATAAACTTCCCTGTACTGGCTGTTGCGGGCACCCGCCTTGCAATTGTTTGTGGTGAAACACTAAGGGAAGAGGTTGGTTAATGTCGAAGCGCCGTGTCAACAGAATCTTGATCATGTGGATAGCCCTGATTGGCATCGTGGCGCTGATCGGCCGTGTGTCGGTCGCCGCACCAAATGCCGGTCGCACAGCCGCTGATTTTCTCCAGATCGGCATCGGCGCACGAGCGGCCTCTCTTGGCGGAGCGTTTTCAGCTCTGGCCGAAGGCGGCGATGCCGCGTGGTGGAATCCCGCCGGTCTGGCCCGCCTTGACTACAACCAGTTCAGCGTCGGGCATTTCATGTGGTATCAGGATATCACGGTCGAAAACGGCGCGGTGGCTTTTTCGCTTTCTTCGCGGGTGTCCATGGCCGCGTCGTTGACGTTCGTGGACTACGGTAAAATAGATGGCTTTGACCAGAATGGGAACGCGACGGGAAATCTGAGCGCGAGCGATTGGAGCGGCGGCCTCTCGGTTGGAGCGGCCTTGACCGACCAGGTGAGCGCCGGCCTGACAGCGCGATTCATCAGCCAAAAACTGGCCGACATATCGGCGACAGGGGTCTCCGCCGATTTCGGCCTGGCGGTGCGCCTGGAAAAATTTCGATTCGCGGCGGTGGCGGGCAATATCGGCCCGACGATGAAGTTTGAATCCCAGTCTGAACGACTTCCGGCCTCGTTCCGACTTGGGGCCGCCTACGCTCCAGTCCGGTCCGCGGTAGCCGCTTCAGCTGAGCTGGAAAAGAAAGTCTATGGCGACCTGGTAGCCCGGCAGGGGATCGAGTTGAGGTTCGCCGACCAGTACTTCCTGCGTTCCGGGCTGGTACTCTATCCGGGCCAGAGCGGGGCTGGGGCGGTTCGCGCCGGATATACTGCCGGTGCCGGCCTCGTTATCAATCGGGTTGCGATCGACTATGCCTTCACCCCCTCCACGACCATGGTATCCGACGATTTACATCGCTTTTCGCTCGGGTTCAGATTCTAACTATCTATATATTAACGACTTAGTCGACTGTCCGTCAGCCGAATTACGTCTCCTCAGGTGCCTATAGCCATAGACGGTCCCTTGGACCATATCCCAAGCCAGTTCTTGCGCAACGATTTGCACCTATTATGACGGTCCCGCCCCAATACCTTCTCTGTAACATGACCTAAAAGATAGAATGTTCGCCAAGGTGGCGACGCGGCGACCGTACGTCATGATAAGAACATGATAGACAACAGGTTGCTCATGGCGAATTTTGCCCGGAATTGGCGGAAAATTAGGCCCTCTTTTCTGGCCGTTGGCAATGAGTTTGCTTTTTGAAGGTCCAACGGAATACAAACGCCTGTTAACTGATTGGGATTTAGTGGAAGCTAACGATAACAAAGCCGGGTTCATTTCTGACCATGTGGCCGCTATTCCTACCCGAGGGGTGGAATATGGGTTTGCCTCGGCTGTTGATGTCGCCATCCCCTATCGGCCGAGCGTCACGGCGCCGACAATTCCCCAGCAACTGCGGTTTTATCTTGGCGAACTGACCGGACTGTTGTTTGTTGTTCTCTCGACGCTGTTTATATTGGCGATGCCGGCCGGGCTTACTCGGCGCGGCGAAGTGAGCGCGTGGATGAATCGGATCGTTAAACGGACTATCGATATACTTGGAGCCGGTGTCGGCATTATCCTGACAGCTCCAATCATGCTGTTGCTGGCGGTATTGGTCAAGCTGGACTCCTGCGGGCCAGTCTTTTACACCCAGACCAGAGTGGGCATGAACCGGCGCAAAGGCGATCGCCGCCTCGGGCGGGCCGTCTCGGCCGACAATGCCCGTCGACGCGAACGCCGCCGCGAGGATGTGCTCGGCCGGCCGTTCTCGATTCTGAAGTTTCGTACAATGGTGGTTGATGCCGAACGGGGAAGTGGTCCGGTCTGGGCGAGCAAAAACGATCCTCGCGTGACCCGACTGGGTCGCATCCTCCGCAAGACCCGTATGGATGAGATTCCGCAGTTTTTCAGCGTTCTCAAGGGAGATATGTCGCTGGTGGGGCCGCGTCCGGAGCGCCCGACGTTCGTCGCGGATCTGTCCACCCAAATCGACAACTACACCAGCCGTCTTCAGGTCAAACCGGGGATCACCGGTCTGGCGCAGATCGAAAACGGATACGACTCGTCGCTTCAAAGTGTGACCCGGAAGGTACAGTACGATTTGGAATATATCCGGCGGTGGTCGGTGTTGAGCGATATTCGGATTCTGGCGAAGACGGTGGTGGTGGTTCTGACGGGCAAAGGCGCCTGTTAGAGACCCCAATGACCCGACCCGGCCGTCCCCTGGGCGGTCTTTTTTTTGCCCACTTTGTTGTTGTCTGGAGCTTAAGCAGGGGATATACTGACCGGTGCATTGATGGACCATTTCAGACGCTTGACCAGGGAGAGGCGATTGAAGAAGACTTTCGGGATTGCCGTCGGGATTTTGTTCATAGCGGCCGGCGTGACGGCCCAGACCAGTCCGGCGGGCAATCTTACGGTACGATCCAACCCGCCAGGGGCCGATGTCCTGGTCCGGGGCGAGGCCTCAGCCACAGGAATTACCCCCGTGACTTTCCAGTACCCTCTGGTCGGCTCGTATGAACTGAAAATCCAGAAGCATGGTTTTGAGACCTACAAAACCCGCATGGCGCTCGATCCGGCGAAGCAGATGGTGGTTGATGTCCGGCTCTCTCCAAAGACCCGGTTCAAAGCGGCCGCCCGATCGGTGTTTATTCCCGGTTGGGGACAACGGTATTCCGAGCAAAAGACCAAGGGCTTTTTGCTTCAGTTAATGGCGGCCGGCGCCGTGACCGCCTTTCTCGTAACGGATCACGATTTCAACAACAAGTTCGATCGCTTCGAAAGTCTTCAGGCAGAATATGATTCTGCCCTGACAGCCGGCGCCGGCTATGGCGAAATGCAGTCGCGCTGGAACGGGCTGTACGATGCACAGAAGAAGGCGTACGATGCAGAAAACGCCCGACGCATTTCCATCGGATCGGTGGTGGCGGTCTGGACGATCGGAGTACTCGACGCCTTGCTCTTTACTCCGGAAGAAAAGGCGACTTTTTCGGTCAAGGGCGTGGCCCTTGAACCCGCCTCGGGATCAAAAACCTTTGGCCTTCGGCTGACCAAGAGTTTCTGATATGCATACTAGCTTTGGAAGAATTGCGATAGTTTTGCTGGCCCTCGGGCTGGTGTCGGGGTGCAATCGTCACGTGGACTCTTTGGACCCGGTGCGGGAATTGCCGACTCCGCTTGAAGCCCCTTTTGGCTTGTCGGTGACCATCGGCAACCAATCCGCCACTCTGTCCTGGGAAATGACCAATGTTTCGGGGGTGGCGTATTACCGGATATACTCCGCCGATTCGATCGACGGGGAGTTCGTCGTTCGTGATACAAGCGCCGCACCGAGCAGGACGCTTTCGAATCTGCTCTATAACAGGGAATACTTCTTCAAAGTCGCGGCCGTCCGAACCGGCGGGGCGGAGGGGTTGCGCTCGACGGCGGTGTCGGTGCGTATCCCGGCTGTGGCCATTGTCATTAACGACAACCAGGAGTTCACCCGTTCACGTTCGGTGCGGGTGGGGCTTAACGCCGGCAGTGGGGCATCTGAATTCCAGATATCCGAAGACTCGGTCTTCGCCTCCGCGCCTATCCAGAATTTCGCGACCTCGGCGCAATTTGAACTGTCCGAGGGGGACGGGACCAAGCGGGTGTATGCCCGTTTCTACTATAATGATGGTTCCCGCACCAGCTTTGCTATTTTCGACGCGATCACCTTGGACACGCGCGCTCAAATTACGGCGTTCACCTTCGCTCCCACCACCACCATGCAGACCGGCGACGTCATCACTTTCACGCTGACAGCGGGCGAATCGAAGGGTAACGCGACGGCCACATTTGCAGGTGCGCCGGATATTAATTTGTACGACGACGGCCTCTCACCCGATGCAACGGCCGGTGACGGCGTATATACCGGTCGATGGACAATTCCGGTGGGGGTCGCCGCTTCGTCGGCGGAGGTTGACGGCAAGTTCACCGACGCCGCCGGCAATTCAGCGATACTGGCCAAGGCCCCGGTGCTGTTGACTATCCATCCGACGCCGCAGGCGGTTTCAATCGTGTCAACCGTCGCGCTGTCAACTTATCAGATCGAAGTTATCTGGAGTCAGGCAACCGCCTCGAACTTCATGTCGTACCGCCTGTATCGGGCGGCGACTGCAAATGTCACCACCTCGTCGGAACTTCTTGCCACGCTTCCCAGCCGTTCAACTGTGCTATATACAGATACAGCGCTCAATGCCGACACCAAGTACTTCTACCGCGTGTATGTGGTGGACAGTTTCGGCGTTTCGGCCGGCTCCAATGTCGATAGCGCCCGGACACTGGTCAATACCGCTCCGGTTCCCGTAACGCTGGCCGGGACCCTTTCTACTGATTCTTCGACCTTCAAACTCAGCTGGACCCAATCGGGCGAGGTGGATTTCGCTTCGTATCGACTGTATCGGAAAGCATCTCCCGGCGTGACCACCGCCGATCAGCTTGTGGCAATCATCAATAGTGCCGGTACCGACACGATCAACGACTTTGTGTCCGGTCCGGCTACCGTCTATTACAAGATATTCGTCTTTGACCGCCACGGCCTGAGCGCCGGCTCCAACGAAATCCAACTGACCAAGTAGTGCCATGGGTCTCATCGCGGGGATAAACCGAATCATTCAGTTGTTCGGAGACACCTTCCGTCAGTTATTCCG
>JACRAV010000314.1 GCA_016213305.1 Candidatus Zixiibacteriota bacterium
GAAAGGGGAGTCAAGACCAATGCCACGCTGGTCTTCAGCCCCACCCAGGCCCTGATGGTGGCCAAAGCGGGGGCGACCTATGTATCGCCGTTTGTCGGGCGTCTGGATGATATCTCGACCTCGGGTATGGACCTGATTCGCCAGATCGTGACGATTTATCAAAATTATGGATACGATACCGAAGTGCTGGTAGCATCGGTGCGACATCCCATGCACGTGGTGGAAGCGGCGCTGATGGGGGCGGATGTTGTCACCATGCCCTACGGCGTCATCGCCCAGTTGATGAAGCACCCGCTGACCGATATCGGCCTGGATAAGTTCATTGCGGACTTCAAGAAGGCGAACAAAGCATAATGATTGAACGATACACTTTGCCCGAGATGGGCGCGCTCTGGACCGATCAGACCAAGTATGCCACCTGGCTGGAGGTCGAGATTGAAGCGGCCCGCGCTATGGCTCAGTACAAGATCATCCCGGCCTCGGCCTTCAAGGTCATTGCCCGCAAGGCGGCTTTTTCGGTGGCTCGGATCAACGCGATCGAAAAGGAAGTCAATCATGATGTGATTGCGTTTCTGACTGCGGTTTCCGAGAAGGTCGGTCCGGCCTCGCGCTACCTGCATTTCGGGATGACCTCTTCCGACGTGCTGGACACCGCCCTGTCCCTCCAGATGAAGCGGGCCGGGGCGATTATCGACGCCAAAGTCGAAACCGCCCTCAAGCTGATCAAACAGTTGGCGCTAAAGTACAAATTGACTCCCTGCATCGGTCGAACCCACGGCGTCCTGGCGGAACCGACCACGGTCGGCATGAAGTTCGCCGTCTGGTACACCGAACTGACGCGGCGGCGCGCCCAGTTTGCCCGCGCCACCGAGACGATGTCGGTCGGGTGCATTTCCGGAGCGGTCGGGAATTTCGCCAATCTGGATCCGCGCATCGAAACCGCCGTATGTAAGCGGCTGGGATTGAAACCGGCGGCCGTTTCCACACAGGTTCTTCAGCGCGACCGGCACGCGGAATACATTGCGGCTCTGGCCCTGCTGGCGTCGTCGCTTGAAAAGTTCGCCACCGAAATCCGCAACCTCCAGCGCACCGAGATTGGCGAGATGATGGAGGGGTTCACCAAAGGCCAAAAGGGTTCGTCGGCCATGCCGCACAAGCGCAATCCGATCACCGCCGAACGCATCACCGGCATTGCCCGTCTTCTGCGCGGGTACTCGGTCTCGGCGATGGAGAATATCACACTCTGGCACGAGCGGGATATCGCCCATTCATCGGTGGAGCGAGTGATTATACCCGACGCCACCATCATCACCGATTACGCGCTGGCCAAGTTCAACGGTCTTCTGGCCGGGTTGGTGGTAAACGAACGGCGCATGCTCGAAAATATCTATTACGGCGGCGGGTTGGTCTTTTCACAGCGACTGTTGCTCAAGTTGACCGGTCCGGCGGGCGACCGCGACAAGGCGTATCGATTGGTCCAGCGAAACGCCCTGACGGCCGCCGACGGCAAGGGGAGATTCGATGAACTGGTGCGGGATGACATCGATATCCGAAAATACTTGACCGTGCGCGAGATCGACGAGTGTTTCGACGTCTCGTACTACACCCGGCAGGTGCCGGCCGTATTCAAGCGAGTGTTTGGACGATGATAGCGCGCGAGGGTCTTCCGTTCATTCTGATCGCGCTGGCGATCGCCTCGACGGCTCTGTGGGGGGCGACGCGATGGAACAGTCTCACACTTACGATCATAGCGACGCTGTTTGCACTGGTCACGATCGCCGTCACGATGTTCTTCCGCGATCCGGATCGTTCCTGCGCCGACGAGCCGGGGCTGGTTGTTTCGCCCGCTGATGGCACCATCTTGAGTATTGACACCCTCTCGAATCATCCGGTCACCGGAGCCGGGACTCTGAAAATATCCATGTTCCTTTCGGTGGCGAACGTCCATGTGAACCGGGTGCCGATCTCCGGTCGGGTCGATTACGTCAAATATGTCCCCGGCAAATTTCTGGTGGCCTACCTGCCCAAGGCCTCTGAAGATAACGAGCACACCGAAATAGGCATGACCGATTCCACCGGCCGCAAAGTGGTGTTCAAGCAGATCGCGGGAACAATTGCCCGCCGGATCGTGTGCCGTATCAAAGGCGGGGAAGAACTCGCCATAGGATCGCGCTTTGGCTTGATTAGATTTGGCTCACGGATGGAGGTTTTTCTTCCGGCCGGGAGCGCGGTCACCGTTGCCACGGGTGATAAGGTGCGGGGTGGTGAAACCGTAATTGGACGTCTGACAGGTCACCAGTCACAGGCGTCTTCAAAGTCAGGACACATGGGAGCAAATACGGTATGAATCCGCCCTCCTACAGGGGCATTTTCCCCGGACTTTTCACGATGGGAAATGTCGTTTGCGGGTTTGTCGCCCTGCTGTCGATGGTGGAAGGGAAGGTCATCGCCGCCTGCTGGCTGGTGATTCTGGCCGCTTTCCTTGACACTCTCGACGGCAAGGTCGCACGGCTCAGCAAAACGACCTCGCAATTCGGGGTCGAATTGGATTCGCTGGCTGATTTCCTCTCGTTCGGCGTCGCGCCCGGACTGATCGCATATATGATCAAGTTGGAATCGCTTGGCACGCCCGGTAAACTGATTGCCATCGTCTATATCATGGCGGCCGCCTTCCGGCTGGCCCGTTTCAACCTGATGGCTGAAACCGAGGAAAAAAGAGACTTTGTCGGACTGCCGGTCCCTGCCGCCGCCCTCACCCTGGTGTCGTTCATCCTGTTCTCGTATTCGCTGTGGGGCGGGCTGGAATACGACGAGTTGCTGGTGGCCATGATTGTCCTGTTTGCCTTCCTCATGGTTTCCCAGGTACAGTATGACTCCCTTCCGGATCGGACCAATTCTTCGGCCGACCGTATCAAGATGGGGGTATCCCTTCTGCTGGTTCTCATTGTGGCCGTTGTGTTTATCATCCGGCCAAGCTGGATGAGACTGTTGTTGTTTCCACTCTTTTCTCTGTATATATTGTTCGGCATGGTACGCGAGGGGTATCGATTGTTCTTCCTTGGCGTAAACAAGGTAACCAGCCGTGTCCATTCGCGGCGTGAAGCTAACGGCAGAGATGGTGACGATGATGACCAGTAAGGCGACGGTGTTTGTCCGGCTTAAGGATGGGGTGCTTGATCCGCAGGGGCTGACCATTCAAAAGGCCCTCAAC
>JACRAV010000315.1 GCA_016213305.1 Candidatus Zixiibacteriota bacterium
TCTTCACACTGGCGCTCTGGGACCGATGGCAGGCGAAATGGTATATTCTGGCCAATGCGCGCCTCTTCTGGGGGCTGGCGGTCGGCTCTCTTGCGATCAACGCTGTTCTGCTGGTCGTTCTGATTTTCAGCTATGGCCACCGGGGGGTGATCGAACCGGTTTTGCGCCTTTCCAAAGCTGATCCGTCGGCGCGGGTGATGTATCTGCACCCGGAGATGCGCGGCTGGGTGCCGGTGCAGTATGGGCCCTCGACGATGAATAATGTTGAGATCAGAAACTGGGAGGAGTGGGAGGCGCTTCGGGCCGACGGCCTCGCCGCCCAGCCGCCGGATTATTTTGTGCTCTATCCGTGTCGCACGGACTCCTTGTCGGCCTGTGTCGATTCTGTGGAGGCGCAGTTTGGCCGGGTGGAGCCGGTGTTTCAGGTGAACGCCTCGCCCTACGACTGGGTTCTGCACACCCTCAATCCGCGCCACAACCCCTCATATGAAGGGTGGGTGTATCGGCGGTCCGGAGTGCAAGCCCTCGATATGTGACGCTCAGCCGGTTCTTTCTTTATCCGGAAAATCCCGATACAGCGCCGTCTTCGTGTTGATCGCCGCCCCCCAGACCGGACCGTGGAGCCGCTCAACTTCCCCCGTGCGCCCCGCCACCAGACGAAATGCGTCGTCCAATTTGCCCAAGTCGCGCACCTGGATGGTGATGTGAAAATCCCCCAACTCAACCGGGCTGAATCCGAACTTGCGGCGCGTCACCGAGAACGACTCGATATGCCCAAGTTGCTGAAGGTGGCCCAGATAGGCGTCAACCGCCCGGCAGAATTCAAGGTCCCTGGAGGTATCCCTCAGATCGCACCAGATGTGATAGTAATTCAAGGCGTCGCCGTCCTGTTTTGTGGTTCCCTATTATCGACATCGGGAACCTACTATCAGCTCCTGACCGCGTCAAGGGGCAAAAAATCAAGTTGACATGATGGCGCGTCCATTGGTTGATTAGAGTACAACGTCAAGAAAAGGAGTTTGACATATGAAACGATTCACGGTTGTCCTGGTGAGCGTCGCCCTGCTGGTGAGCGGCTTCGGGTGCGCCTCCATGAAGAAGCGCGACAAGGGCGCGATCATCGGCGCCACCGCCGGCGCGGTGGTCGGCGGGGTGATCGGCAAACAGGCCGGTAATACCGCGATCGGCGCCATCCTGGGCGCGGCCATCGGCGGCGCGGCCGGAATGTACATCGGCAACTACATGGACAAACAGGCCGAGGAAATGAAACGCGACCTCGAAGGCGCCCAGATCGAACGGGTCGGCGAGGGGATCAAAATCACCTTCAACTCCGGCATCCTTTTCGATGTCAACAAGGCGGAGCTTCGCGGCGAGGCCAAATCCAACATCGACAAGCTGGCGGTCATTCTCAACAAATACCCCGATACCAAGATCGTGGTGGAAGGGCATACCGATGCCGACGGGACCGAGGAATACAATCTGAAGCTTTCGCAATTGCGGGCGCAGTCGGTCGCCAACGAAATGTCCACGGTGCAGGTTGACCCGACCCGATTCACGATCATGGGGTACGGCGAGTCCCAGCCGGTCGGCGACAATGCCACCACCGACGGGAAACAGGCCAACCGCCGCGTCGAAATCGCCATCTTCGCCAACGATAAACTCAAAGATGTGGCGAAACAGCAGGCGGGTTGATCCGGTTCTGATTTCATAACATAGGACGTTTCAGGGCCGTCCGACTTCCGCCGGGCGGCCTTTTGTCAGGGAGATTCACGTGTCGGAATCTTTACATCGGGTAATCATCATCGGGGGAGGATTCGGCGGCCTGTATGCCGCCAAGGCCCTGAGAAAGGCCCCCGTGGAAATCACCCTGATCGACAAGCGCAACTTTCACCTCTTACAACCGCTCCTGTATCAGGTGGCAACCGGCGGACTGTCCCCCGGAGACATCGCCGCCCCTCTGCGATATATCCTCAAACATCAGCGCAATGTCCGGGTAATGCTGGGCGAAGTCACTGCGATTGACATCCCACGGAATCTTGTCTCAATCGCACAACTTGCTCTCCCGTTTGATACGCTGATTGTCGCTACAGGCGCGGAAAACCATTACTACGGAAACGACCAGTGGGAGCAGTTTGCGCCGGGGCTGAAAACGATCGAAGACGCCACCAGTTGTCGCGGCCGGATCTTCGGAGCGTTCGAGTTGGCCGAGCGGGAGCTCGATCAGGCCCGCCGACAACGGCTCATGACCTTTGTGATCGTCGGCGGAGGGCCGACCGGCGTCGAACTTGCCGGCGCTCTGGCCGAAATTGCCCACGATACACTCAAGAATGAATTCCGGGGCATCAACCCGGCCGAGTCGCAAATCTATCTGGTCGAGGCCTCACCACGTATCCTCTCCGAATTTCCATCCTCACTATCGACACGAGCCACGTCCACGCTGGATCGTCTCGGCGTCCAGGTCCTGACCAATCATCGGGTTGTTGGTATCGATAGACACGGCGCCGATCTGATCGAGGGGAATGCCATCCGACGAATCGAGGCCGGTACCGTGCTCTGGGGAGCCGGTATTCGGGCCTCATCGCTCGGTCAACTGCTCACGAAAGACAATCCCTCGGTGATCGATCGGACAGGCCGGGTCAAGGTCGAGCGCGATCTGTCCCTGCCGGGGCATCCCGATATTTTTGTCATTGGCGATCTGGCCAACTTTTCGCATCAGACCGGCTCCCCGCTCCCCCCGATTGCGCCGGTGGCGATGTCCCAGGGGAAATATGTCGCCCGTCTGGTCAACGATCGTCTGCACGGCCGGACTACGCCGCCGTTCCATTACATGAATAAAGGCATTCTGGCCACCATTGGTCGGGCCGCCGCCGTGGCGGATTTCGGCTGGATTCGATTTTCCGGCTTCACCGCCTGGGTGTTGTGGCTCTTTGTGCACCTCATGTATCTGGCCGGATTTGAAAACAGATTTCTTGTCTTTATCCAGTGGGCGTGGAATTATCTGACCTTCAACCGCACCGCCTGGCTGATTACTACCGCTCGCCGGAAAGATCAA
>JACRAV010000312.1 GCA_016213305.1 Candidatus Zixiibacteriota bacterium
AAATAGCGATTTTCGGGGAGATTTTTCGCCTATCTGCAGGCTATTTGTAGAGATAGAGAACTTGGGGGCCGAAGTTTTCGACCGATGTGCCGGTTATCCGGTCGATGGCCGCCCCGGCATCGCCGGTCAAAAGGTCCCAGAGCGAGAGAATTCGCTTACGCTCATACTGGCGTACAATCCGGGGGTCGTCAACGCCCCCCAGGTCGGCGGCAATATTGACGGCCTCTTCCATGCCGCCCAGAGTGTCAACCAGGCCAAGATTGTATGCCATCAGGCCAGTAAAAATAGAGCCGTCGGCCAGCGGGTAGACTTCATCCCGTTCCTTCGAGCGGGCTTTGGCGACGACCTCAACGAACTGCTCGTATGAATCCATAACCACCGCCCGGAGCATGGAGCCTTCTTTCTCGGTCATACCGCGGGCATACGATCCGACGTCTTTCAGATCGCCCGATTTAATCACCTCGGTGCCGATGCCGATCTTATCGAGCAGATCCTTGGCGGTGTGAAACTGAAAGATAACGCCAATCGACCCGGTGATGGTTCCGGGGTTCGCGACTATCTTGTCACCCCCGCAGGCGATGTAATAGCCGCCCGAGGCCGCGACGGAAGCCATTGATACTACCACCGGCTTTTCCTCTCGAGCGCGGCGGACGGCGTCGTAAATTTCCTGGGATATGGAGACCCCTCCACCGGGAGAGTTGACATGAATGACTATGGCTTTTACGGACGAGTAGTCCGTCCAGTGATCCAGTTGTTTGATAACGTTTCTGCCGAGGCTTTCATCGATGGTGCCGTTGACTTCGACAACCGCAATGTTTCCGGTTCCCGCCGCAATATCAAGGTCGCCCGATGAAAGAACTCCGACAAACATCAGGGCCACCATTCCAAAGGCAGTCAGGAAGACAAATGCGATGATCGCTCCAATGACATAATCCCGGCGTGTGGCCATCAGTACATCCTTTTACTGGTTCACTATTTTCAACTGCTTACCGACTTCAAGGGCGTCGGGATTGTCGACTTTGTTCTCGGCAAGAATTCGCGCGATGGTCGTGCCATACTTGCGGGCGATCCTGCTGAGGGTGTCACCGGCTTCAACGAGGTGGATAACATAACTGGCCGACTCCGAACCCGCCACTATCAAAGACTGGCCGGGATAGATTCGCGAATTTGAATTGAGCCCATTCCACTCCCGTATCTTTGAAGCCGAGGTGCCGTACTTGCGGGCAACTTCCCAGATAGTATCACCGGAACGAACAGTGTGTTTCCCGTTGCCATCGTTTTTTGACGACGATTTGGTCGCGCTCGCATTATCGGTCGCGGCCAGCACCGGCCGTTCATCAACGTCCTTGCCATTCCGATTATTACCGGGAATTTTCAGTTTCTGACCGACATAGATGCGGGCACTGGCGTCCATGTAGTTGATGCGGCGAATGGCGTCGACCGAGGTCTTGAAACCCTGGGCGATATTCCAGAGATTGTCGCCGTTGCGCACCGTATAAAGATTTCCCTTCGAAGCATATTCGCGATTGGTTCTCTCTTTTTGAGAGGCGAACTCCTTGTCATTCGGAACCGGCACGATAAGCTCGCGGCCGGCGCGAATCTTGGTTGATTTTTTCAGATTATTCGCCTCCAGAATCGCATACTGCGAAACGCCGTAGCGCGAAGCGATAGATCCGACCGACTCTCCCTTCTTGACCGTATGGCGCACCCATGTCGCCTCGGCGGGAGACGGAAGGTCGTCATAGACGGCAAGAAATTTCTCCCGCTGACCGCGCGGAACCTTTAGCACATAGTCATTGGTGTTCGGAGGGGTGTACTTACGGAGGAGTTCGGGATTCAGTATCTGCAGTTCTTCGACACTGCAGTCAAGGCTTTTGGCAATCGCAGACAATTCGAGGGGCTTGTCGATAGTGACCTCATCCCAGACGATTTCAGGCTCGAAATCGGAAACGTGAAAACCGTACTTGGCGGGATTTTTCCCTATAATTGCGGCCGCCATGATGAGCGGAACATAATCCATCGTCTGTTTTTTCAGCTTAAGCTTCCAGAAATCCTCGGTGCGCATGCTCTTCATGGTGCGATGGACGCGTCCGGGACCTCCGTTGTAGGAGGCCATGGCGAGTTCCCAGTTGCCGAAGTCGTTGTAAAGATCGCGAAGGTATCGTGCCGCGGCATGGGTCGCCTTAATCGGATCTTTGCGTTCGTCAAGCCACCAGTTACGGTTCAACCCGTACATGCGGCCGGTAGCGGCCATGAACTGCCACAGACCCATCGCGCGTGCCCATGAATAGGCGTGCGGATTGAACCCTGACTCCACCATACAGAGATAGATGAGGTCTTCGGGCAATCCATACTGCTTCAGTATCTGCTTCATCATCGGCGTATATTTCTTTGATCGTGTAAGAAATCGCGTGAAAGCCTCGCGGGCGCCGGTCTGATAGTAGACAATTGATTTCCGTACGCGGTCGTTCATGACGATGGGAAGATCAAACGTCGGCTGAGCGTTGTCACCCGGCTCCACGGTGATACTGTCATTCCCCATACGGTCGGCCATCTCCTCGAATCTTTCGAGTATGACCGATGACGACACCTCCTCGCGAAGATCGCCGAGCGACCGGAGTGACACACGATAGTCGGAGACGATATTCTCGAGAATCGAGCTGTACTTGGAGGCTTCCGGGGACGTTGTCGAGTCACCCGCTTCGATATCAAGATTGGCCAGAAGCTTCAGAGCCTTCTCGAAATAATACTGGGCTTCTTCCCAGCTGGCTTCACGATTGGCAGTCACGCCCATGGCATGATATTCCTCGGCCAGCTCCATAACGCGCCAGATGTCATCATCGACGGCATTCGACGAATCGTCGGATTCATTCAGAAAAAAGGCATCCAGCTCATCGTCGGTGGGGCTTGCCTGATAGCGAATCACCGAGGAATCGCCGGGATTTGCCTTTCCGGGATCGGGCCTGCCGCCTCTCCTGTTGGCTGCGGCCTTAACATTTACAGGGATTTCTGCAGTCGCCTTATTGTCCTTCGAGTCTGTTATTGTCGTCGACGGATTGGGGACAGCCGTCGAGTCACGCTGGGCAACGGTTCGGTCGCCGGATACCTTGGGCGGCTTGAGAGCGGTTTTTCCGCCACAACCCGAAAGCACAGCCATAACAACAACGGCCAGGCC
>JACRAV010000029.1 GCA_016213305.1 Candidatus Zixiibacteriota bacterium
GCCCGCATTGGCAGGCGCCGCCGTCTCGTCGATCGCGGCAAATGCCGTCGCCCGAAACGACGTTTGAATCATCAACCGCCCTTTGTCAGCCTTCGCGCCGGTCATTTTCAGACCCGACACATTCACGATTCGCGGCAACGTTCCGATTCGGTCGAAAAACGCCCCGACCGCGTGATACCCGCCCGCGACCTCCACATCGACGGGAATCTCGGTGTAGAGCCCGGACGACCCGGGCCTGCGATCCGAGGGCTTCCAGAGTTTGAAATCGAGGCCGGTCTTCATACCAAGATCCGAGACCTGCTTGAGCAGGGTCGCCACTTCGGATTCAGGAGGCAGTTGCTCTTTGAGCAGCGTCAGTTGCTTGGCCAGTTCGGCATTCTCACGCTTGAGGTCTTCCAGGCGTCTCGCCTTGGCTTGATTCACGTTGATGTCGTTGTTGATCTGAGCGATGTGTTGCTCGATCGCCGCAATTTCGGCGTTCTTCGGCATATACACAAACCACACGAACGCAGCCAGCAGCAGGATCACCGGAATCGCGGCCAACACGGCCTTCTGGTAACCTGGCAGCGCTTTGAGCGAATCTACATTCAGATCGAGGGCCATCGGATCAGACCACCAATGTGCATTTGAGTTTGAAATTGTATACGGGAACGCCGCTTTCCGTGACCTGACGAGACTCGATCAACAAGATCTCCCGGATATGCCGGGATGCCTTCAGGTTATTGATGAAATCGACAATCTCGGCATTCGTCACGGCTTTGCCCTCCAACTCGACCTTACCAGACTGCTCGTTCAACGAGGTCAACCACACCCGATCCGGAAGGCTTTGGCTCAGCTCGTCCAATAGGCGGATCGGCCCGATCTGGTTCTTACGGAGTTGCTCGATAATGCCGATCTTTTCCTCATAGCTTTTCTTGTTCGATTCAAAATTCTCAACTTCTTTCACCGTGTCTTTCAGCGCCGCGAGTTCCTGAGCGCGTTGAGCTTTTTGTTGCTGAAGGACGCTCATTCTGGACGACATCGACCACCACACGTAGCCCATCCCGCCGACGAGCACCACCGCGATGGCCCCGATGCCGACAACACGACTCGGCCCTGCCAACGATATTCGCGTCCGTTTCGGGCGCTCAACGCCCAGAAGATTGACTTTAATCATCGGTCGTCTGGGCGACGGATCGCGAGGCCCACGACCACCGTGGCCTGCGGGCCCACCTCCGCAATCAAATCGGGGCTCACCGTCTTCGGATTCACTCGAATGTGACGAAAGGGATCGAGCAACTCAACCGGCACCCCCAGGCGCTCCGCCAAAAACGGCGCGAGCCCCGGAAGTTTCGCGGTCCCTCCGCTCAGCAATACCCGGTCGATCGTCTCCTGGGTCGAGGTTGACCGGAAATAATCGAATGAGCGGCCGATCTCCGCCGCCAGTTCGCCATTCATCGTGTTGATCACCTCGGCCAAGGCATCCGGGTTGACGCCCTCGACGGCCGCCCCGCGTTTCGCTCGTTCAGCCGCTTCATAACCGAGGTTGAGATCCCGCTGAATGGTCTCGGTGTACCGATTCCCCCCGGTCGAGATATCGCGGGTGAACCAGAAGTTGCCGCCCTTCACGATGTGAATATTCATCACGCTCGCGCCGATATTGACCAGCGCGACCACCTCGGATCCGGTCGAGCCGTATGCCGTGCCGTAGACGTTCTCCAACGTAAACGCGTCGACGTCCACCACCACCGGGTTCAGCCCGGCCTCGGTCACCAGTGCGGTATATTCCGACAACCGATCCTTCTTGACCGCCGCGAGAATCACCGTCATCGCATCTTTCCCGTCCGGCGCATCCGACGACGGCAGGATATGAAAATCCAGATTCACGTCATTCACGTCGAAGGGAATATATTGTTCGGCTTCCCACTTGATGGATTCCGAGAGCTCCTCCTCCGTCATAGGGGGCACGCTGATCTTTTTGACGATGACCGAATGTCCGGACACGGAGATCACCACGTCTTTGGCTTTGACCCCCTGCTCGCGGAGCAGGTCCTTCAACACGTCCACGACGCGGCCCGCGTCCATGACGGCGCCGTCCACGATCAGCTCGGGGTCGATCGTCTTAATCCCGAACTTCTCCAGCAC
>JACRAV010000319.1 GCA_016213305.1 Candidatus Zixiibacteriota bacterium
ATCAGTGCCGGTGGCGGCGGAATTCCTGTGTACAGAGATAATCGCGGCCTGCTTGAGGGGATGGATGCGGTCATCGACAAGGACCTCGGCTCGGCGGTGCTGGCCAGAGAAATTGGAGCCGACGTGCTCTGCATTCTGACGTCGGTCGATCAAGTTGCGATCAATTTCGGTACCCCTGCGCAGAAAAATATAGATTCGTGTACGCTCGCGGAAATCAAGCGGTACCGCACCGAGGGGCATTTCCCGGCCGGGTCGATGGGGCCGAAGATAGAAGCCGCGATTGAGTTTCTCAGCGGCGGCGGACGAATGGTAACAATCTCTTCTTTTGCCAATGCCCGCAAGGCGCTGGCCGGGTCAGCGGGAACTCGCATTGTGCCGGACTGAACATGTGTCGATTATCTGAGGAAGTCGTGCAAGCTATTGGTCGATCAGGTCGGGTTTACGAAGTCGGCGGGGTCGTCCGTGACCGTCTGATGGGGATGGATGTATCCTCCAAGGACCGGGACTACCTCGTGACCGGCATTTCATACGATGATCTGACCAGCTTGCTTCGTCCGCATGGGAATGTCGAACTGGTCGGGCGCAGTTTCGGTGTGATCAAATTCACTCAGTTTCACCATGGTCAGCCGCACACCTTTGACATCGCCCTGCCGCGTAAAGAGCATTCCACCGGAGTCGGCCACCGCGATTTCGCCATCAATTTCGATCCGAATCTGCCGGTCGAAGACGATCTGATGCGGCGTGATTTCACTATCAACGCCATGGCTCTGGCGCTGGACGACCAGACGCTAGTCGATCCCCTGGGCGGGCGCGAGGATATCGCTCGCCGACAGTTGCGTATGACCTCGGAGAGGTCTTTTGAGGAAGACCCGCTTCGTATGCTCCGGGCCATGCAATTCGCCGCCCGACTCGACTTTACGATTGAGGAGCGCACGCTTGAGGCGATCACCCGCAATGCCGGGTTGATCCAGTCGGTGTCGCCGGAGCGAATCGCCGAAGAACTCAACAAGATGTTGACCCTGGCGGCCAAACCTTCCATCGGTTTCCGCCTTATGGAACAAACCGGACTTCTCCGGGCGATCCTGCCCGAACTGAGTCTGTGTGTTGGCGTCGATCAGCCGGGGCCGTACCATGCACACGATGTTTTTGAGCATACGATCCGGGTGGTCGATGCCACTCCGCCGCGACTTCGGGTGCGTTTGGCGGCGCTGTTTCACGACATTCGCAAGCCGCAGGCAAAACGTCCGACCGACGATGGCCGCGCCACCTTCTACGGCCACGAGGCCACCGGCGCCCGGACCGTGCACGATGTCCTGGCCCGACTTCGCTATTCTCGCGAGATAACCAACGATGTTTCGACCTTAGTGGGCCGACACATGTTCACCACCGATGTCACCGACAAGGGACTGCGGCGGCTGGTCAAGAAAGTGGGGGTCGATTTGATATTCGATCTGCTCGATCTCCGTCGGGCCGACGTTATCGGCCAGGGGATGGGGGGCAGGACCGACGATGTCGATCAGTTTGAGGCCGCGATCCGCGCCGAACTTGAAAAGAAGCCGCCCTTCGGCTATTCCGATCTGGCGATCAGCGGGCATGATATTATGACCCTGTTCGGCATAGAGCCGGGACCGATGGTGGGAAGCATTCTTGCCCACCTGCTGGACAAAGCGCTGGATGATCCGTCGATCAATACGCCGGAATCACTCACCGCACTGGCCAGACAATATTTCGAGGAAATCAAGAAACGTGATATGACATACAATCGGAAAGGCACTGACTGATGAAAGTGCATGAATATCAGGCGAAACAAGTGTTCGCCAAAGCCGGCATACCGATTCCTCCGGGGGATGTCGCCACCACGCCGCACGAGGCGGTCGAGATTGCCCGCAAGATGAATCGACCGGTCATGATCAAAGCGCAGGTCCATGTGGGCGGCCGCGGTAAAGCCGGCGGCGTCCAATATGCGGAAAATGCCGAAGCGGCCCAGGTGCTCGCCACCAAGATCATCGGCATGGACATCAAGGGACTGAAAGTGAAGAAAGTGCTGGTGACGGCGGCGGAGGAGATTCTCTCCGAGTCGTATGTCGGCATCATTGTCGATCGCGCTCAACAGCGGCCGGTGATCATGGTGTCGGCGGCGGGCGGCGTTGATATCGAGGAAGTCGCGGCCAAGACCCCGCAGAAAATCCACAAGCTCTGGGTCGATCCGATTCTGGGCCTGCGCGCCTATCAGGCCCGCAACCTGGCGGCCAAATTGTATCGCGATCCGGGGCAGATGCGTCAGGCGGCGGATATCATCATGAAGCTGTACGACGTCTTCTGGAAGGCCGACGCCACACTGGCGGAAATCAATCCGCTGGTCACCACGCCCGGCGGCAAGGTAATCGCGCTCGACGCGAAGCTGAATATCGACGACAACTCGCTGTATCGCCAGCCGGAGATCGCCGCCATGCGCGATCTCGACGCCGAAGTGCCCGAGGAAGTCAAGGCGCGCGAGGCCGATCTGTCGTATGTGAAGCTCGACGGTAATATCGGGTGTGTGGTCAACGGGGCCGGACTGGCTATGGCCACCATGGACCTGGTGAAGCGGTACGGCGGCGAACCCGCGAACTTTCTGGATATCGGCGGATCCTCCAATCCGCAGAAAGTGGTTTCGGCGCTGGAGATCATCCTGTCCGATCCGAACGTGAAGGCCATTCTGTTCAATATCTTCGGCGGCATCACCCGCCTCGACGACGTGGCGAACGGCATCGTGGCCGCATTCGCCCAATTGAAACCATCGGTCCCGGTGGTCATCCGGCTGACCGGCACTAACGAAAAGGAAGCGACCAAAATTCTCGCCGGGATGAAGCTTCCCACGGCCAGGACGCTCGACGAGGCCGTCAAAACCGCCATCGAAATGGCGAAGGCAGAGGCGTAGGAGTCAGATTATGGCCATATTCATAGATAAGAAGACCAAACTGGTGGTTCAGGGAATCACCGGACGCGACGGCGCTTTCCACGCCGAACAGATGAAGAAATACGGTACCGACGTGGTCGCTGGTGTCACTCCGGGCAAGGGTTCCTCCAAAGTGGCGGGAATCCCGGTGTACAATTCAGTCGAAGAGGCGGTTGCGGCCACCGGCGCGAATACGTCGGTGATCTACGTGCCGCCGACTTTCGCCGCCGACGCCATTTACGAGGCAATCGATGCCGGCATCAAACTGGTTGTCTGCATCACCGAAGGCGTCCCGGTCAACGACATGCTCAAGACGGTGGAGTATGTGAAGGCCAAAGGCGCGCGGCTGATCGGCCCCAACTGTCCGGGACTTATTTCGCCCGAACTGGCCAAGGTCGGTATTCTTCCGAGCACGATAGTAAAGAAGGGGTCGGTCGGGGTCGTTTCCCGCTCTGGAACCCTCACATACGAAGCCATCTGGGCGCTGACGTTGGCCGACATGGGTCAGACCACCTGCATCGGCATCGGCGGCGATCCGATTATCGGCACAAACTTCATCGATTGTCTGGCCGCGTTTGAGGCCGATCCGAATACCAAGTCGATTGTGATGATCGGCGAGATCGGCGGCTCGGACGAGGAGACGGCGGCGACGTTTATCAAAGAGCATGTCACCAAGCCGGTGGTGGCGTTTATCGCAGGGCAGACCGCTCCGGCCGACAAGCGCATGGGTCATGCCGGAGCGATCGTGTCCGGCGGGGCCGGCACGGCCAAGGGGAAGATCGACGCCCTCAACGCGGTGGGGATTCCGGTGGCCGGATCACCCACGGAGATTCCCGAGCTCTTGAAGGAACGCATAAAGAGATTTTCTACGCGCTCGACCAGGCCGACAGCGAAGACCGTGGTGACCAGAATCGCCACGCCAGCCAGACCGGCCAAAGCCGCCGCCCCAAAAAGAAAACCGGCGGGAAAGCACAAATGAGTTATGAACGAGATGATGAGAATAGTTCGAATATATAAGGAGTCAGTATGACCGCGCCGACCGACGCGGGCGAGGCCGAGGCCAAACCCGCCGGGAAAAACAAGCACAACTTTTCGAAAGACAACCTGCCCCTCGAGATCAACATGGGGTGGTGCAAGGCCTGCAATCTGTGCATCGCGCTCTGTCCCACCCAGGTGTTTGAACCGGATCGCGACGGCAAACCGATTCAGGCGAGACCCGAGGCCTGCACCCTGTGTACGATCTGCTGGGTGCACTGCCCCGACTTCGCCATCGTCTCGAAACACAAGTGAGGAGTTGAATATATGCCTACACCAAAACGAAAACTCCTCCAGGGAAACATCGCCTGCGTACAGGGCGCGCTTTATGCCGGCATGCGCTTTTTCGCCGGATATCCCATCACTCCTTCCACCGAACTGGCCGAAGGAAGCTCGCGCGAACTGCCCAAAATCGGCGGACGGTTTATTCAGATGGAAGACGAGATCGCATCGATCGCGGCCGTCATCGGCGCCTCGGTCTCCGGGCTGAAATCCATGACCGCAACTTCCGGTCCCGGCTATTCGCTGATGGTCGAACTGATCGGATACGCGTATATCACGGAAACCCCCTGTGTGATCGTAAATGTCCAGCGCGGCGGACCATCAACCGGCCTTCCCACCAAGGTCAGCCAGTCGGACACCATGCAGGCCCGCTGGGGAACCCACGGCGACTACACCGCCATTGCGGTCGCGCCGTCAACCGTAGCGGATACCGTCACCGAAACGATCCGGGCCTTCAATCTTGCCGAGCGGTTCCGGACGCCGGTCACGGTACTGCTCGACGAGGTGATCGGCCATAGCCGAGAGCTTATTACGCTTCCGGAGCCGGGAGAGGTAAAGATCTATAATCGCGTCAAGCCCACCGTGCCTCCCGAACAGTTTGTGCCGTTTGTCATGACACCCAACGGGGTGTCGCCGATGGCTTCGTATGGTGAAGGATACCGGTACAACGTGACCGGCCTCACGCACGATACCATGGGCTTTTCCACCAATAGGGCGGACGAGATTTTCCCCAAACTGGACAAGCTCCGCAACAAGATCATGAATTACACCGACGAAATCACCAAGATACGGGTCGAAATGATGGACGACGCCGAGATCGCGTTCATCGCCTACGGCTCGGTCGCGCGCGCCTCGCTTCAGGCGGCCACCCTGGCCCGCCAGGCCGGGGTGAAAGTCGGCGTGATCCAGCTGTACACGATCTGGCCGTTCCCCGACAAGGAGATTCAACAGTTGACCGAGCGGTGCAAGGCGGTCATTGTCGGCGAATTGAACATGGGGCAGATCGTCACCGAGATTCGCCGGATACTCCCGCGCGAACTGCCCATTCACACCATGCAGAGGTACGACGGCGATATCCTCACACCGATGCAGTTGCTCGAAAAACTTCAGGAGGTGCTCTAATGCCGGTTGTGGAAAAACAGCGGTCGGATGTGATCCTTCAGTATCTTCGACCCAAAAAGAAATTCCCGTCGGTCTGGTGCCCCGGATGCGGCAACGGCATCGTGATGGGTGCGCTTATACGGGCGATCGACAAACTCGGTTACAAACGCGATGAGGTCTGCTGTGTCTCCGGAATCGGATGCACCAGCCGCATGCCGGTCTATCTGGATTTCAACTCATTGCACACGGCTCACGGCCGCGCCCTGGCCTTCGCGACGGGAGTGAAGTTTGCCCAGCCGAACATGAAGGTCATCGTAATCACCGGTGACGGCGACGCGCTGGCGATCGGCGGCAATCACTTCATTCACGCCTGTCGCCGGAACATCGATATCACGACCATTCTGATCAACAACTTCATCTACGGCATGACCGGTGGTCAGGGTTCGCCCACGACTCCGGCCGGTGCGTTTTCGACCACCACGCCGTATGGCAATGTCGAAAAGCAGTTCGATCCCTGCGGTCTGGCTCAGGCGGCCGGGGCATCCTTTGTCGGCCGATCAACGGTGTTCCACACGCCTCAGATGGAGAAGATGATCATGGCGGCGCTGGAGCATAAAGGGTTCTCGCTGGTGGAGGTCATCGCCAACTGTCACACCTACTATGGCCGTCTGAACAAGCAGGGGGACCCGGTGGCGATGGTCAACTCGTTCAAGGAAAACGCGGTCATGCTTGGCAAGGCGCAGACCATGACCCCCGACCAGCTGAAAGGCAAGTACGTCATCGGCACTCTGCATGAGAACAAAGAGGCCACCGAGTTCTGCGACGAATATCAAAAGGTCGTTGACGTCCGTATGGCGGGAGGGAAGGCGCGATGAAGAACCTGATGGACAAAATCGTTCTGCCCTCGGATCGCTTTGAAATGCGCCTGTCCGGTTCCGGCGGACAGGGGATGGTTCTCGCCGCGGTCATTTTCAGCGAAGCAGTCGGCTTTGGTAGTAGCAAGAACGTGGCGCAGACCCAATCGTACGGCCCGGAGGCGCGCGGCGGCGCATCCAAATCGGACGTGGTCGTCTCGCCCAGCGAAATATTCTATCCCAAAGCGATCAAGCTTGATCTCTTGCTGGCCATGACGCAGGAAGCGCTCGACAGCTATTATTCGGCCCTCAAGGATCACGGTATTTTGATCATCGATGATGTGCTCGTGACCCATGTCCCCACCGACGACTATTACGGCCTGCCGTTCACCCGGCTGGCGCGCGAGGAGTGCGGGCATATCATGGTTGCCAACGTCATTGCCCTGGCGGCGATCGCCGAAATCACCGGATTGGTCGGCCGCGAGGCGCTCGAACAGGCGGTGCTGGCCCGCGCGCCGCGAGGCACCGAGGATAAGAACAAAAAGGCAATAGAGGTCGGCATCCGTGAGGCCGCCAAACTGAAAGCGAAAAGGAAAAAGAAATGAGTCGGACTTTATTGATAGTCAAACCGGACGCCACCGGCCGCAACCTGATCGGCCATGTCATCAACCGACTGGAGAAGGCACGGTTTACCGTCGTCGATCTGCGGCTGGTGCGACTGACCAAAGACCAGGCCCGCAAGTTCTACGCCGTGCACGAAGGGAAACCGTTCCTTGATAGTTTAGTGGCGTTCATGTCATCCGGGCCGGCCGTACCCATGGTGCTGGAAAAAGAAAACGCGGTGGATGATCTTCGGCTGTTGGTGGGCGCCACCGATCCGAAGAAAGCCGCCTGCGGCACGGTGCGGAATGAGATCGGTGTGGATATCGAAAAGAACTCGGTCCACGCCTCCGATTCGGATGAAAATGCCGCCAGGGAGATCGCCTTCTTCTTCTCCTGAGACGGTGAACAGGCGGATCGATGGAGCGAACGATCAAGCTGTACTATGACGGTGGAGAGTTGGTTGTGAACATTCCGGGCGGAGTGACGGTGGACGAGTTTCGAGCCAAAACGGCCGTGAAGCCGGTCGGCCCGGAACAATTCACGGGTGCGCTCACTCGTGCCGGCTTCCGCGAGTCCCTGACCTCGCCGCCGCTGGTCATTGTCAATGACGGGTACCGTAACACGCCGACTGCCCGCATCCTGTCCTGGCTGAACGAAATCTCTCCTCCGGTGGTCTCCAAAGGTCGTTTCCTGATCGCCACCGGCGCGCATTCGGCGCCGACTGGGAAACATCTCATGAGTATTTTCGGCGATCTATACGAGAAGGTGAAATCGCGCGTCTATTGGCACGAAGCGTCGAACATCGACTCCATGACTCCGGTGGGAACCGACAGTTTCGGTGAAACCGTGTTGGTCAACCGGCTATTTGCCGAGGCCGAACGGGTGATTATTATCGGATCGGTCGAGCCGCACTATTTTGCCGGATTTACCGGCGGGCGCAAATCGATCTTTCCGGGCGTCTGCGATCTGGGAACCATCGAGCGCAATCACAACATGGCCGATTCGCTCGAGGCCCAACCGATGAAACTCGACCGCAACCCGGTCCACGAGCATCTGGATTCGCTTTTGAATCTGGTTGATATCGCTAAAGTGTTTTCGATTCAGATCGTGTTGTCTTCCGACGATTCGATAGCCGGCATTTTTTGTGGGCCGGCTCGTGATAGTTTTCACGAGGCGGCCACTCTGGCTCGCGATATTTATTCCTGCCGGTTTGACCACCAATACGATCTGGCGCTGGCTGAACTTCTCCCGCCTCTGGATGACAATCTTTACCAGGTGCAGAAGGCGCTCGAGAACTGCCAGACCTCGGTGCGCGACGGCGGCACCTGTGTGGTGGTGGCGGCCTGCCGGGGAGGAGTCGGTAGCGACAGCTTCTTCAAGCTGGCGGATATCTGGGATCGAACAACCAATCAGGCCAAAGACGGTATCTGCCGATTCGGTTCGCACAAATTATCCCGGGTCAATGCCATGACGCGGCGGATCGATGTGCGATTGCATTCGACGCTTCCGGCCGATCGGGTGCGACATGTCTTTTGGGAGCCGGTAGAGCATCTAAACGAACTAATTCAAAGTCGACTTAAATCCGGCTCGCGACTGGCTGTTGTGCGCAATGCCGGACATACCGTGATGACAAGCCATATTTGTTGATGATAGATTAATGTACTTTGACGTGGAGGGTGTATGAACAAGAAGATAGCCGTAGTCGGAGCCGGGAACGTCGGCGCAACCTGTGCCATGTATCTGGCCGAAGCCAATCTAGCGGATGTCGTCCTTCTGGACATTCTGGAAGGCGTGCCGCATTGAAAAGCGCTCGATCTGACGCAAGCCGGTCCGGTGCGCGGGTACAACGCGAAGGTGACCGGTACGAATGACTACAAGGATTTCGAGGGCGCCGATATCGTGATCGTCACCGCCGGTTTGCCGCGCAAACCCGGCATGACCCGCGAGGACCTGCTCAACATGAACGCGCAGATTGTCGGCACGGTCGCGCAGAATGTCAAGAAGTTCTGTCCCAAGGCGTTTGTCATCGTTGTGTCGAATCCGCTCGACTTGATGACATTCCACATGATGAAAGTCACCGGCTTCCCGACCAACCGGGTATTCGGTCAGGCGGGGGTGCTCGACTCCATTCGCTTCCGCGCTTTCGTGGCGATGGAACTGGGAGTGGCGATGAGCGACACGCAGGCGATGGTGCTGGGCGGCCATGGCGACACTATGGTTCCGCTCCCGCGCTATTCGACCGTGGCCGGCATCCCGATCGGCGAGTTGATCTCCGCCGAACGGATCAAAGCGATCAGCGATCGTTGCGCCGACGGCGGCGGCGAAATCGTGCGCCTGCTCAAGACCGGCTCGGCCTACTACGCACCCGCGGCGGCCAGTGTCGATATGTGCCGGGCGGTCCTGCTCGATGAAAAGAAAGTCCTGCCTGCCTCGGCCTACCTGACCGGGCAGTACGGGATCAAGGATATGTACATCGGCGTGCCGGTGGTGCTGGGCGCCGGCGGGGTCGAGAAGATTCTCGATCTGAAACTGGATGCCACCGAGCTTGGCTCGCTCCAGAAATCGGCTTCCACCTACAAAGAACACCTCAAAATTCTGGGGTACTAAAGGAGAACTCATGGCCAAATACAAACACATAACCGTTCCGGCCGGCGGAGCGGCGATCACAGTCAAAAACAAGAAACTGGCGGTGCCGAACAACCCGATCATCCCGGTGATCGAGGGAGACGGCATCGGCCGCGATATCATGAAAGCGACCCGCCGCGTGGTTGACGCGGCGGTGGCCAAGGCGTAGGCCGGCTAACGAAAAATCTGCTGGATGGACATCTACGCCGGTGAAAAGGCAAATGAGAAATACGGCGAGTGGCTCCCCAAAGAAACGATTGCGGCTATCAAGACGTACATCGTGGCGCTGAAAGGGCCGCTCACCACGCCGATCGGCGGCGGTTTCCGCTCGCTCAACGTGACGCTTCGCCAGGTCATGAATCTGTACGCCTGCGTCCGGCCGGTTCGCTGGTTTGCGGGGGTCGGATCGCCCGTCGTGCATCCGGAGAAATTGAATGTCACGATCTTTCGCGAAAACACCGAAGATGTCTATGCCGGTATCGAATGGGCCAAGGGGTCCAAAGAGGTCAAGAAGGTCATCGGTTTTCTCAACAAACAGATGAAGACGAAGATCCGTCTGGATTCGGGGATCGGCGTCAAGCCGATCTCGGTCACCGGTACCAAGCAGTTGGTCCGCAAAGCGATCCAGTTTGCCATCGATAAGAAACGCAAATCGGTCACGCTGGTGCACAAGGGGAATATCATGAAATTCACCGAAGGCGCCTTCCGTGACTGGGGATACGAACTGGCGGTCAAGGAGTTCCGTCAGTTCATCGTCACCGAGGACGAAGTCACCAACAAGTTCGGTGGCAAGGTCCCGGACGGCAAGATCGTCGTCAAGGACCGGATTGCCGACTCGATGTTCCAGCAGATCCTGCTTCGCCCGGACGAGTACGACGTGCTCGCCACGCCGAATCTCAACGGCGACTACCTCTCCGACGCCTGCGCCGCGCAGGTGGGCGGACTGGGAATGGCCCCGGGGGCCAATATCGGCGATTTTATCGGGCTGTTCGAAGCCACCCATGGCACCGCGCCCAAGTACGCCGCTAAGGACATGTCGAACCCCGGGTCGCTACTGCTGTCGGCCGTGCTGATGTTGCAGTACATGGGCTGGGATGAGGCGGCGAAGATGATCGAGGACGGGATGGAAAAGACGATCAGCAAAAAGACCGTCACCTACGATCTGGAGCGCCAGATGCCGGGAGCGACCAAGGTCAGTTGCTCGCAGTACGCGACGAAGATCATCGCTAATCTATAGACCGTAATTGACACGGGTCGTCACTTTCGATGGTGGCGGCCCGTTCTTCGTTGGCTCTTACTTATGCGCCTGGACAATCCGTTCCGTGTCGTGCGCAATCACCAGTTCTTCGTTGGTCGGGATCACGAGCGTTCGGACTTTCGCGCCCGCCGATGAAATATCCACCTCTTTGCCGATGGCCGTGTCATTTTTCGCGACGTCGAGCGCAATGCCGAATCCCTCCAGCCCCTGGCAGGTCAGCGAGCGCACCACCGGCGCATTTTCGCCCACACCGGCGGTGAACACCAGAGCGTCGAGACTGCCCAGCGCGGCCAGATACGAGCCGATATATTTCTTCAGACGGTAACAGTACACATCGAGCGCCAGTTTGGCGTTGCTATTGCCGCTTTGGGCGGCCGAAATCACCTCACGCATATCGGACGATATGCCGGAGATTCCCGCCAGCCCCGAATGCTTGTTCAAAAGAGTGTTCCCCTCGTGAAGAGACAGTTCCTCACGCGACATGATGTGCAAAATAATCGCCGGATCAATGTCGCCCGATCGGGTTCCCATCAGCAGACCCTCAAGCGGCGTGAAACCCATCGACGTATCGATAGAAACCCCCCGATCTACCGCTGCCACCGACGCCCCGTTGCCGAGGTGGCAGGTAATCATTTTCAATTCAGAAAGCGGCCGGCCAAGCATGGCGGCCGCCCGATCGCTGACATATTGATGCGACGTACCGTGGAAACCGTACCTGCGAATGCCGTACCGTTTGTAAAAGACATAGGGGAGGCCATAGATATAGGCATGAGG
>JACRAV010000318.1 GCA_016213305.1 Candidatus Zixiibacteriota bacterium
CCAGCGCCCGCAGAATCTCGGCCGGACCGGCGCTGGTGCACCAGGCCAGCGGCGAACGCAATCCTTTGAAATATCCCGTCAGGATCGATTTTAGCTCTCTTTGCGACCGGAGCCGGCTCATGTGTCCTCCAGATCGAGGATATAGACTTCATCCGAATCGCTGTCGCCATTGCGCTGGTACATCTGCTCGATATTCGCCTTGTAGATCCGGCCGACAATGTTCGGCGCCAGTTTCATCGACGGCGTCAGTTCGCCCGTGTCGATCGCCAGTTCCTTATCGATAAGCATGGCGCAATGCGGACGGGCATATTTCGGCTCGATCGTCTCGTTCAGTTTCTTCAGGCAGTGCGTCAGGCAGTGGGCCAGGTCCTTCGCCCCCTTGGGGCAGTCGCATCCGACTTTGACCGATGACCCGTCCGGCGTCCGCTCAAACATCGCCTTGTTCGGAAACAGCAGTACCACCGGATGATCCATCCCGTTCCCCGTCACATAGGCGTGCGACAGGTACGAACAATCGGCCACGATTAGTTTTTCGATATCGGTGGGAACAACCTTTTCGGCGTTGCTGAGTTTGAAAATGCGATCTTTGCGCGTGATGAGGCGAAGCCCGGTGTCGGTGAACTCGCCGACATCGCCGGTCGCGAACCAGCCGTCGTCGGATAATACCCGGCGCGTCTCCTCCGGATTCTTGAAATACCCGCGCATCACGTTCGGCCCCCGCACAAAAATCTCCCCCTCGCTGTCGAGCTTGAGCGATACGCCGGGGATCGGCTTCCCCACCACGCCGGAATCACGCACCACCGTCGGATCGGTGACCGTGCAACACGGGGTCGTCTCCGTCAGACCCCACCCTTCATACACCGGGATGTTGTGCCGAACAAAGACGTCGGAGAGCGTTTTCGGTAACGGCGCGGCGGCCGTGAACACGAATCTCAACTCCGGGTGGAAGATCATCTTTTCGATTTCCGGATCCTGCAGGATGCGCGTGACGATCTGTTGATAAATTCGCGGCACGCTGAAAAACACCGTCGGGCGCACCCGCCGCCAGTTGGCCAGCAATTGATCGATATCCTTGCCGTGGCCGCTGTCCAGCGAAAGCGCCGCCCCGTTGTACAAGGCCGCATATTTTTCGTAAATGCCGCCGAAACTGTGATGCCACGGCAGATAAGTAAGAAAACGATCGGTCGCTTCGAGCTTCCAGAGCACCCGCATCGCCGACTGCTGTGACAGGATATTGTAATGCATCAACTGAACACACTTGGGCAAACCCATCGTCCCCGATGTGTACATCATCAGGCAGACCGAATCGGCGGCAACATCGCCACCCATTATTTCGCCCTTGGCATTTGACGATTCGATCAATTCCCGCAACGCGACCGCATTGCTTTTGGCCGACGGAATCGGATCAAAGTGAATGATCTGTTTGAACTGGCCGGGATCGGCCAGTTTGAGATACTGCGTTTCATCAGCCACCGCGACAAATGTCGGTTCACAGAATTCAACGAGCGCCGAGGCCACTCCGGCGGCGTAACCGGCGAAAATCGGCACCGCCACCGCGCCCATCGCCATCACCGCCAGTTCAAAGGTGAGCATCTCGCGACGATTGGGCGACAGAATCGCCACCCGATCTCCCCGCTTAAGCCCTCGCGCCGCCAATCCAGATTGAATTCGAACCGCATCACTCTGAAACTCCCGCCAGGTCAGCGGTTGATACGCGTCGCTCACCAAGTCCTGACAAATAGGCCGTTCACTGAACCGGGACGCGTTCCCATTGAGCATTTCCGCCAGATTTTTCGGATACGGCGGCAACGCCAGATCGCTGGTCCAGTGATCGCCGTCTCTCATGCGGTCGCTCCGAGCAATTTGAAGTGACGATATCCGCCCCACATCGCCGCGCCGATTGCGCCGGCCGCCACCCCGTTCCGCGCGGGATACACCTGCAGATTCAGATTTCGCTCGCGACAGAGTTCCTGCAACGCCTCGACCAATCCCGAATTCTGCGACATCCCGCCCGTCAGCACCACCGGCGATTCCGCCTTGAACCGGCTGAGCAGTTGCACAATCCGCCCCCCCAGCGACAGATGAATCCCTTTGATGATATCCGCCGTGGCTATCCCCTGCGACACCATATTGATAACGTCGGTCTCGGCCAGCACCGCGCAGATACCCGATGTTCTCGCCGGTTTGGTGGATTGCAACGATAGCGCACCCACCTGCTCCAGCGTCACGCCCAGATACCGGGTGATATTTTCCAGAAACTGTCCCGATCCCGACGCACACTGCCCGGTCATGGAGTAACTTCGCACCCGGGCGCTTCCGTCGAGCGCAATGACGCGGCAAAACAGCGCGCCCATATCCACCACCGTGCGGGCCTCCGGATGATAATGGTACCCCCCGCGGGCATGCGTGGTCATGCTGTAGAAATGCCCGCGCTTGCGCGGCACCAGATCACCTTCGCCGGTCGAGGCGACATACAGCAAATCGTCATAACTCAAACCCTGCTCACTTAAAAGCCGCGCCACGGTCTGTTCGATCACCTGGGTAGGATTCCGTTTGCGAATCCGCTCGTTGACGATCGCCACCACTTCCGGCTTGTCCTGATAATCCACCAGCGCCAGCTTGATCGCGCTACTGCCGACATCCACGCCCAGGGTGTATTGCCGAGCCATTATTTCCTCCTCGCGGCAAAGAGCGACGCACCCAGCGCGCCCATGAAAATGGAGTCCGGATCGGTGTTGATCGTGATATCCCGGCCGTAATTCTGATGCACCATATCGGTCACATATTTGCGCACGGCCGGATTGCGGGCCACGCCGCCGGTCAGCGTGAATTCATTGCGTACGCCGCCCGAACGCGCGATCAGCCCGAACGCCCGCTGGACAATCGCCTGATGCAAACCCGCGAGTATATTTTCCTTCTTCTCGCCGAGATTCAGATGCTCCCGCAACTCCGCTCCCGCAAACACCGTGCAGGTGGAGCAGATATTGGCCGCATACCCCGCCTTCAGCGCCAGCGGGCCAAGCTCGCCCACGTTGATATTCATTTCGTCGGCGATATACCCCAGGTACCTCCCGCATCCCGCGGCACATCGGTCATTCATCTGAAAACTGGTCACCAGTCCCAGCCCATCCACCTGAATCGCCTTCGTATCCTGACCGCCGATGTCGAGCACCGTCCTCGTCTGCGGAAAACAGGCGTGCGCGCCCATCGCGTGACACAATATCTCCGACTTGATATGCTTCTCCTGAAACGGCAGAAGTTGCCGCCCATACCCCGTCCCGACATAATCGGCCGGCGTCATATCGAACGCCTCTATTTCCTTGAGACACGCCTGAATATCGGCAATCGCGCTCTGATATTCCTGCGGCAGTTGCGGCAACGCCTGCTGGACCAGATCGTGGAAATTGAACTGCATCTCCCGGTTCTCCACCGGATTGATCGACCGATCGTATAACGCCACCATCTCGTCGAACAATTCCGGATGCGACCACTCCAGCGCCCGCATGTACGCCGCATTGAACAGATCGCGGAAAAACTGCGAGGTCGCCGATACCTCATTGGCGAAAAATCTCTTCCGGACCGTCTCCTTCACCTCGACCGCCACTTCGGGAAGTGCCGCCATCATCCTGGACCTCAGCGACGCATCCGCCACGCTGGCTTCATTGGCTTGCATGGCGGCGATCAGGTCGTCGAAGCGAAGCTCGAACTGCAGGCAGTGAAACCGGTTTTCCAGTGAATCGAATATCGCTTCCCAGTTCTTTCCGTTGGCCGACCGGACCGCCACGGCCCGCTTGAGCAAAGTGAAGCGCGAACTGAACTCCGCCTCCGTCTGCGCGATCCTCGCCGCCACCGCATAGTCCGAACGGGTGTTGGTGATCCCCCGCCCGATGATATGACCGTCGGCATCGACAATCACCGCTTTCGAAGTCGTGGACCCGAGGTCAATGCCGAGAAACACTTTCATAGTCGCTCTCTCCATCCCCGCCTCACACCACCACGTCATCGGACAGCGTGTCGTCGCTCACCCGGATCGTCTGCCTCTGCTCCAGCATCTGGAAAAACGAATCCAGACGATTCTTGATATTGGAGAACGAGTAATAGCGCGGATCGACCAGGTCGGTTTCGATAAAACCAACCGGTATCGCCAGTCGCTCCTCCAGGTCCCGCATCATCACCAGCTGACCGGCCGAGAACGAATTGCAACTCTTGATCGAATTGACCAACAGCCCGTCCGCCTGATACCGCTTGAGACATCGTTCCATCAGATCGATCCTCTGCGGCAAATTGCGATTGGTGTAGCACCCCATGCAATACACCGCCAGACTCTCAAGCGGCGAATCCGGCGAGTGGCGAAATCCGTCGTCATAAACCCCGCCCACTCTGGTATAAGTTGACGACACAAACACCGCGCCCAGACCGTAAAACAGTTTCCAAAATTCTCTGAAGTGCGTCCAGTTGGGCGGACCCTCCACCACCAGCCGGAACCGTTCTTTTTCCATGTATCCGTCCGGCGTGATCGGCCCCAGCTTGTGTGCGACTCGGTAATCCACCTCGCTTTTGAGTTCCTTGTAGTAATCAACACAGTCTTCGCTACCGCGGAAGGCGGTGAAAATCGGTCCGATGTAATAGACCCCGCCGAAATACGCGTCGATCGGCGACGGGCGGTGCCGCGCCGAATCGAAAATATCCACCAGCAACTCCTCGGCCTTCGCCGACAGCTTGAGCTTCTCCGCCAGACGGTCGATATCGAACTTCTGCCCGCTCACCTTCTCGAACTTGGGAATCACTTCCGTCTTCAACTGATCGACCACATACTTCACCGCCGACGGTTCGATCTTGCCTGCCTCCTGATACGGAATATGCAACATGGCGATTTCCGTGTTCGGATACAGATGCTTCAAATTCTCGAACCACTTCATGAACACGAAACACCCCGTGTAACTCAGCAAAAGCAGATCGGGCGGCGGCAACTGCTGGCCGGTGGGACCGATATTCCCCTGCAACATCATGCCAATATCGCACTTCACGTACGAGCAGACATCCTCGGAATACCCGATATCCTCGGCCTCGCGGATATACTCCTCCGATTTCTTCCGCATCCCCGACTGCAGGGAATTGATCTCCGGATAGACGGGTAGCATATCGAACGCGTAGATCAGCTCCGTTAGATTCCCCGGGACAAACGTGTAGCACACCTTGCGGCCGGTCTCGCGCACCTGCGAGAGTTCCATGAACTGCTCCGCGAGCATCTGCTTCTGCTTCACCATGCTGAGTTCTTTTTGGATTTCCACAGCTACTCCCAGAGTTTGATCGTGTCGGCGAAGGTGCCGGCCTGTTCCTTGATGACATGAAACTGCCCGAGGTTCTCGTGATACTGAAAGGCGGTATGACGGACATGGTGTCGGCTGAGTGCCCGCTCCAAGAGCGGCCGGTCCAACAGCGCCGGATCGCAGAA
>JACRAV010000030.1 GCA_016213305.1 Candidatus Zixiibacteriota bacterium
ATCGTCAACATTTAGGACCGATGTGAAACAAAGCCATTTGTGGAACGGGTCCGGCAGTGGGCCGTCGGGCGTCCACACCCGACCGCAAGAGAAGATGTCAACCGCGAGGACACGGTTGACCTACAAAAGAAATGACGCTATATTCTCCCCAAGCAGAAAAGGATTTCAGCCATGACTACAAACGTGCTCCCCATTTATTCCCGCATTCGCCCGGCCAGCATCTGGCTCGAACTGCCGGTGCTGTTGACATTCAATCTGATTCTCGTGGCCTCGGCCTACCTGACCATCCCGCTCCCGTTCACACCGGTGCCAATCACCGGCCAGACGTTCGCGGTCATGCTCATCGGCATGGTCCTCGGACGCTCCCGCGCCGGAGCGGTCGTGCTGGCGTATCTGGTCGAAGGTGCCTGCGGGCTTCCGGTGTCCGCGGGTGGTGCGATGGGCCTGCCGGCCTTGATCGGCCCCACCGGCGGATATCTGTTCGGATTTCTCATTGCCGCCTGGGTGACCGGATTTCTGGCCGAGCACGGGTGGGATAGAAGCTATGTACTGTCGTCACTGGCTATGCTGATTGGTCATGCGGTGGTGTTTGCGGCCGGAGTGGCCTGGTTGTACAGATATGTGCCCGCCGATCAGTTGATAGCGCTCGGCGTGGCCCCGTTTGTGGTTGGGACGATTATCAAGATTATTGCCGCGGCCGGGGTGCTTCCCACGATCTGGAAGTTTGTGGGACGGGGCAAGGAATCCTCTTAAATTAACAAAACGAACCCAATTTCGGGTCGGCGGCCGTCCTGCCGGGGGGAGCATGGAAGTTCACTCATTTGCAAACCATTTCTTGTAGGGCGGTTCCGTCTTCGAAACCGCCATTTTCTCGGAAGGAAAAGATGGCAGGTTTGAAGACAAACCTGCCCTACCACGAGGGAGATGTCCTTCCGCAATGTTAAGAACTGACCCCACTATAAGATACGGGCAGTTTTCTCAAGCGTTAGATTGACAAGTTTTGCTCCGCCGAAGACTCTTCGGATCAGCCGTTTTCCCGTTGAACTACACCTGAATTTTCCGTATCATCATAGTATAAAACACTATTACTCGCGCTGTGCGGAGGTACGGGCATGCTGTTGACAAAAACTGAATGGATATGGATGAACGGGGAATTTGTGAAGTGGGACGACGCCCGAATACACGTCATGTCCCACGTGGTCAGTTACGGATCATCGGTGTTCGAAGGAATGCGCATCTACAAGACGGTCAACGGTCCGGCGGCGTTTCGTCTGGCCGATCACACCGAACGGCTGTTCAATTCGGCCAAGGTCTATCGGATGAAAATCAACTTCACCCCGGCGCAAATCGACAATGCCATTCTTGAGCTGGCCTCGCGCAACGGAGTGGAAGAAGGGTATGTCCGGCCGATCGTCTTTCGCGGATACGGAACGCTGGGTGTTGATCCGACCGCCGCGCCGATCGATGTCGCGATCGCCTGTTATCCGTGGGGACGGTATCTGGGCGACGACGCGATTGAGAACGGGGTGTCGGTTTGCTTTTCGTCGTGGAACCGGATGGCGCCCAATACCATTCCGGCGATGGCCAAGGGGGGCGGAAATTATCTCAACAGCGCCCTTATAAAGCTCGAAGCCCGCAGTCATGGGTATGCCGAAGGGATCGCGCTCGATGTGTACGGGCATGTCTCGGAAGGGTCCGGAGAGAATATCTTCATGGTTCGCAAAGGGACGCTGATCACGCCGACTTTCGCTTCATCAATCTTGCCCGGGATCACGCGCAATACGGTGATTCGACTGGCCGACGAAATGGGCATCAAGGTTATCGAAGAAAATATCCCGCGCGAAGCGATCTATTTCGCCGACGAAGTATTCCTGACCGGTTCGGCGGCGGAAATTACGCCGATAGCGCAGGTGGACAATATCCCGATCGGTTCCGGCAAACGGGGGCCGATCACGCATCAACTCCAATCGGCGTTCTTTGATATTGTGGCCGGGAAGACAGCCGACAAGTACGGCTGGCTGACCCCGGTCCCGAAACCGGCCAAGGTCGCGGTGCGATGAAGATCGCGGTCGGCGCCGATCACAAGGGATTCGATTTCAAGGAAAAGGTCAAGGCGATCCTTGGCAAGCTCGGTCACTCGGTGACCGATTTCGGCACGAATTCGGCTGAGCAGTCGGTCGATTATCCGGATTTCGGGCTGAAAGTGGCGCACGCCGTGGCCGAGCACAAGGCGGATTTCGGCATCACCGTCTGCTGGACGGGCAACGGGATGAATATCGCGGCCAACAAAGTGCATGGCATTCGAGCGGGGATGGCGTTGAATGTCGAAATGGCGCAACTCACGCGGGCGCACAATGACGCGAATGTGCTGACGCTTGCCGGCAAATATACGCCGGAGAATCAGCTTGAGGCGATTGTTTCGACATTTCTCGCCACGCCGTTTGAAGGGGGGAGACATGAGAAGAGGGTGGAGAAGATAGGGGAAGAGGAAGACAGAGAGGGGCGATAGGGAGGGCGCAACATTCCGCCGACTCCCAATCTGTTCATCGAGTTTCTGATTTGTCGTTCCGACCCCTTTTCCGTCATCCCGGCCGAAGAGCCTGTTGAAAAAACCAAGAAGTCTGTCGTTGCGAGGAGCGGCGTCTTCGACGCGACGAAGCAATCTCGCTTTGTGATTCACAAACAGACATTTTCAGCCAATGTATTTCTGCCAGGCCCCGGCTCGGCGGCATGCAAAGCATGCCTTGGCCGGGGTGACAAGAGAAGACGTCAACCGCAAGGACGCGGTTGACCTACGAAGACTGGGGCTTTAGGAAACAGGGAATTGTTGACAAGACGGAAATGCAAAGCACCCGCCGGACTAATCGGCCGAAACCTGGGCGTTCTTTTTCTTCCCCGTCAGCCAGACAATCAGAATCGAGATTTCATACAGAGCGTACAGCGGCACGAACATGACCATCATCGTGAACATATCGGGGGTCGGGGTCAAAAACGCCGCCAGGAATAACAGAATGACAATCGCATACCGCCGCGCCTTGTTCAGCCCCCGCGCCGAGACAATCCCGAACTTGCCGAGCACGTACGCCACGATCGGCAGTTGAAATCCCGCGCCGAATCCTAAAATCAGCATCCCGACGAAACCGATATAACTGCTGATGGTAATCATCGGTTCGATCAGTCCTTCGCCGTAATGGATGAGAAAGGCAAGGGTGATCGGGAGCATCACGTAGAAACAAAACACCGCCCCGAGCAAAAAGAGGGTCGTCGAGGCCAGCACGATCGGCAGGATGAGAAGCTTTTCTCTCTTGTAGAGTCCCGGCGAAATGAACGACCACAACTGCCAGAAGATAAAGGGTAGCGCGACAAGCAGACCCGTGATGAGCGATATCTTAAAATACGCGGTGAACGTCCCGGTCACTTCGGTGACATACAGCTTGGTGTCACCAAGCGGCGTCATGATGAACTTGATAATATGCTCGGCGAAATAAAACGATCCTCCCGCCGCGATGATCAGCGCGATGATCGAGCGGATCAGGCGTTTCCGAAGCTCTTCGAGATGCTCCAGAAACGGCATGTTGGAAAATCGTCCGCCGCTCTGTTCGGGTTGGTCGTTGGTGGCCATTTTCGGATCGTCAGCCCTTCGCCTTCTCCGTATTGTTCACCGGCTTCTTCTGCCGGCGGAGTTTTTCCAGCTCATGAAAGAATTCGTCCATATCCTTGAAATCCCGATAGACCGAGGCAAACCGGACATACGCCACCTCGTCCGCCTCGCGGAGTTTGTGCATCACCTGCTCGCCGATCTCTTTGCTGGGGATTTCCGACTTCGGCTGGGCATGGCACCAGGCCTCGATTTCGTCCACCATCCGCGCGATCTGCTCATTGGTGACCGGCCGCTTGTTGCAGGCCAGCTTGATACCGTGGAGAACCTTGTTGCGGTCGAACGGCTCGCGGCGGTCGTCCGATTTGATCACGATCAACGCCCCCTGCTCGACAAACTCATAGGTGGTATATCGCTCGGCGCATCCGAGACATTCCCGCCGGCGACGAATCGCCTTGCCGTCCTGCGAGGGGCGGCTGTCCACCACTTTGTCTTCTTCGTGTCCGCAGTACGGGCACTTCACGACTGCGCTCCCAGTTCGCGCTGGCGGACGCGCACCGCCTCGATCGCCTTCTCGATCCGATCCCCTTCATACTCCACTTCGCGAAGGTTCCGGATCTCGCGGGCACGTTCCAGATGGCGAATCGCCGAGGCAAAATCATTCTGATCGGCATACACCAGCCCGATATTGTAATACGCCCGGAGCTGGTCCATGGTGTTGCCGGTCTGCGCATAGACATCGAGCGCGCGGCGAAGATACTCGATCGCCCGCGCCGGCTCTTTATCGGCGACCTCGAACCAGGCCAGATTCTGGAGACATCGCGCCACCAGGTCGAGCCGATCATCGGAATGAGCGGCATCGAGCGCCTGCTCGAAAGTCTGGCGGGCCATCATCGGCTGTTCCAACTGCTTGAAGGTGACGCCCATGTAATACAACGCCTGACTTCGGGTGGCCATATCTTCCGCTTTGACCGCATGACTCACCGCCTGTTGCAACATCCGGAGCGCCATATTGAACTGCCGCTTTCCGGTGAGCACCACTCCCATGTTGGCCAGCGCCACGCCGGCCAGACGATCGTCGCCGTTTTCCTCGGCCCGGACCGCCGCCCGTTTGTAGCAGGCCATCGCTCGCTCGGTTTCCCCTTCGCCGACTTCGACATTCCCAAACTTGATCAACGGCTCGATCCCAAAGGATTCTTCAATGTCCATCAGGTAGCGAATGCGTTCCATCAGCGCCAGCATCCGCTCCGGAATCGGCGGTGGGCTGTCCGGATCAAGGGAAAGGGGCAGTCGTTTGGCCGCCGCGAGAAGACATTTGCGGGCTTCCACCCGCTCCGGCAATGGAATTTCCACGCTATTCCTTACCCGTCTCGGCGTGCACCCAGGCGATATATTCCGAAAACCCATCGACCAGCGGCAGGGCGATGATTTCCGGCAGATCGTACGGATGATGTTCTTCGACGAACGAGCGAAGTTGCCCGAATCGGGCGGCCGTCGTCTTGATGATCAACAGCGCCTCTTCTTCCGTCTGCACAGCATTGTCCCACCAGAAGTACGAATCGATCTTCGGGACGATATTGACACAGGCCGCCAGACGATTCTCGACCAGCAGTCGCGCCATCTTCCGCGACTCGTCGCGCGGAATCGAGACCAGCACCACGCGAACATCCTCGATCATGACCGCACCTTCCTTCCCAGTCGTTTTTCAACCGATTGTACTTTGCCGGACAGCCGGTTCTTTGCCCCCTTGCGATCGTCAATCGTCATGCTGATATAAATGCGCTTGTGCGAGCGGCGGAGCAAAAGCCGCGCCTTGTTCAGCACCGCCATGATCGGCCCCCACTCCCCCTCGATAATCGTGGCCATCGCCGTCACCTTGTACGGAAGTCCGGAGCGATCAATCAGATCGATCACTCTGGCGACTTCAGCCGAGACCGATTCACCCCGGCGGTCGGTGGGGAACATCGTAACCTGCACCAGCATCTCACCCCTCCTTCAGCCGCTCGGCATAGAGCGGAAACCGGGCGCAGAGCGCGGCGACCTCGGAGGCGATCTGCGCCAGCGCGGCGTCGTCCGTCCGCTGGGCAATGCCCCGACTGATAAACTCCGCGATCTGATCCATTTCTTTAACCCCCATGCCGCGGGTCGTCACCGCCGGCGTGCCGATGCGGATACCGGATGTGATAAACGGTTTCTGCGGATCGTACGGCACGGTGTTCTTGTTGACGGTCATCCCGGCCTTGTCGAGCGCTTCTTCGACCTTTTTGCCGGTCAACTTTTCGATCCCGACAAATGAGACCAGCATCAAATGCGTGTCGGTGCCGCCCGAGACCAGTTTGTGGCCGCGCTTTTTCAGTCCTTCGGCCAGCGCTTTCGCATTATCGAGAATTCTCTGTTGATATCCTCTGAACTCCGGTTGTAATGCCTCTTTGAACGCCACCGCCTTGGCCGCGATGATGTGCATCAGCGGTCCGCCCTGAAGTCCCGGCATGACCATCTTGTCCAGATCGGCCGCGTATTTCTCCTTGCACATCACCATCCCGCCGCGCGGCCCGCGAAGCGTCTTGTGGGTGGTGGTGGTGACAAAATCGGCGTACGGAATCGGCGAGGGGTGAAGCCCCGCCGCCACCAGCCCCGCGATATGTGCGATATCGACCATCATGTACGCGCCGACCTCGTCGCAGATTTCGCGAAACCGCTTGAAATCGAAAAATCTGGGATACGCCGATGCGCCCGACACGATCATCTTCGGGCGGACTTCCTTCGCTTGCGCCATCAGCTTGTCGTAGTCAACCGTTTCGGTTTTCGGATCCACCTGATACCCGGTGAAATTGAATAAGAATCCCGAAAAATTGATCGGATGGCCGTGGGTCAGATGCCCGCCGTGCGACAGATCAAGCCCCATCACCTTGTCGCCCGGTTTGAGAACCGTAAAATACGCCGCCATATTGGCATTGGAGCCGGAATGCGGCTGGACATTGGCATGCTCGCACCCGAACAACTGTTTCGCCCGATCGCGCGCCAGATTCTCGGCGATATCGACAAACTCGCATCCGCCGTAATACCGCTTGGCCGGATACCCCTCGGCGTACTTGTTGGTCATGATTCCGCCGGCCGCCTCGAGCACCGCTTCGGAAACGAAATTCTCCGAGGCAATCAGCTCCAGCTTGGTTGCCTCGCGGGTCGTCTCTTTCAGTATCGCGTCATATATTTCAGGGTCCACCTGTTTCAGATAAGACATACTATCTCCCGTCACTTACTACAGCACTCTTCCGTCGGCGGATGAACGCATCTTCTTTCATCACATCACGTTCCTTACCACGTCACATCGAGCGTAATCGACGGGCCGCCGTCCGGCCGTGCTCGACGCGTCAAGGACGCACAAAGGTAGCTAATACGGAGCGGGAGGTCAATCGGAGGAATCGGCGAGTTTAGATTGGAGTAGAGTCTTCTCACTCCGGATCGTTCCCGCCACCCAGGCCGCCCAGAACAGGGCAAGCACCAGAATAGGATAGTACCACCAGAAGAGATCAACCGACCACTGTTCGATCGGCAGATGCGGATGGGTCGTCAATGCGACCAGAATTATCGCCATCGGCAGAATAATATGCCGACCGAACCGGCGAATGACAAAATACACCGCCGGTAACACCATCATAAACGAATATATCTTGAATCGCGGAACGATGAGGCCAAAGGCCAGGGTCGCGACCAGCACCGTTATCGTCATTGCCGATTCGTAACTATCTCCACTAATCCGGTTTGCGTATTCCCGCCGTATCAGTCGCCAGGTGACAATCACAACCGTCGCCACGATCGCCGCGTAGATCGTCCAGAGCACAATATCGGCGGTCCCCTCCGAGAAACCGGGACCGATCACCGCCTTCTTGAGGTCCTTCAACAGAGCGAGAGTAGAGGGATTGAATTCCGGCCCGCGCTCATCCCAGCGGAGCGCCCGGGACACATACCCGGCATACGCGGCGGGATCAAACACATAATCGATAATCTGCGCCACTCCGTACAAGACAACCGATCCGGCCGCATACAGCCACTTCCGATCCACCGACAATACAAACAGCAATCCCAGAAATAGCAGCGGCAGTCCCTTCAACAGAGCGGCCCCCACCACGCAAAGACAAAACAGCGCCGTCCTCTTTCTCACCAACAGCGTGAACCCGGTCCAGAGCAGTAATTGTTCGAAGATCGTTACATTTCCGGCCTTGAGATCGAGGTAGATCGCCTGATCGAATCCGACAATCGCCAGCAAATAGAACGGCCAGGCGGGACCTTCGACAATGAAGAACCGCCGCCAGATCCAGACCAGCGGAACCAGCGCCAGCACATGGAGCCAGAACCACCACTGTCGGGCGGTATCCATCGGGAGCGCGGCGAGCGGCCGGAACAGTCGCGCCGCCATCGGCGGATACAGATACTGGTGCACATACCCGCCGGCCAACTGGCGGGAGACATCGACATTGTACACATCCCCGCCGCTGGCGCTGACTTTTCCGGCATAGTAGTACGTGGTGAAATCCCACTGAGTGTCGCCCAGATGCGTTGACAATGCGACCACGAGAAAGACCGCCACCAGCAACAGGACGGACGAGATTACCGAAGAAAGCGTGACATACTGCCGCCATCTGTCGAGGGCGGACCCGTGCGAGTTCTGCGCTGATACCGGGTCTGAGGTCACGACCAAAACCTGCCACATCGGAGTCGGGAAGTCAAGAATAAGACAGAGTGATAGGGATGCCGCGCCTCATGACGAATCGCTCATAGGGCGCGCAAGTGGGGACCGGTCACGGAAGATGGCCGATTGACAAGCGGTCGGCGAGTCCGTAGATTTGACCGTAGTCTAAGTACCGCGGGCGTAATTCAGCGGTAGAATGCAAGCTTCCCAAGCTTGACGTCACGGGTTCGATCCCCGTCGCCCGCTTTTCTTTGGGATCATTCGTTCATCCAATCAGAAGATGGACCCCGGGTCTTCGTGTTCGTCCGCTTGTGGCGGACTCACACTTCGCCCGGGGTGACGGGGGGAGGGGTTCGATTCCCGTCGCCCGCTCTTCTTGAAGGCAATTATCAAAGTTGAAGGCAGGGCTTGAAGCGTTTCAAAACATCCCGTTAGCGTTCGGGGAGGATTTGGGCACTTCCTGGGCGGCTTCCCACAGTTCCGCAATTTTACCGTTCTCGAATCGAAAGATATGAATCAGGGCGTAATCGGGTCCATCCGGGCTTATGCGCACTCGCGCGTGAACAGCCACCAAGTCGCCGTCTTCAAGGATTCGTTTGACTTCGAAGACCTTATTCGGGAATTGAACAGCGCTGTCGGTCATACCTTTGGCGAGTGAGGCGGCGTCACCCGCAAAGTACGGATTGTGGTGGCGGAAATTGGGGGATACGTATTTATCATACGCTTCTTTCACTTTGCCGGCGGCGGCGAGTTGTAGGAAGGTCACGGCGGATTGTTTGTTGGTGGTCATAGGTCTTCTCCCGTGTTTGGTAACATGAGAGCAAAATAAGGGACGTATGTGAACTCGCCAAATGGTTTGTCGGTGACGGTTTCTTGTCCGTCACCCCGGCCAGGGCATGCTTTGCATGCCGCCAAGCCGGGGCCCAGCAGAACCACTTTGGCTGACATCTCACCGTCCAATTCGGCGGGCTGGATCCCGGCTCTTCGGCCGGGATGACGAAAGAGGGCCGGGATGACGGGATTGAGGCGAAGAATGGGATTGACGGAGTGGAGTTGGGGGGCGATGTGTACAAGTTTCGTAGGTCGGGTTGGCGAAATCCGCTTGCGGATTTCCGACTACCCGACATCTTTCTTCCTCTCGAAGTAAGCGTCAGGTAACGCCGTCCTGCGGACGTCTGAGACCTGAAGCAACGGGGCAAGAGAGGGCGAGATTGCTTCGGTCGAAGCGACCTCGCAATGACGGGCATTAGAGGAGGACTGGGACGTCCGCCTTGCACGAGACTGCCGTCTGCCGAAAGATGTCGAAACCGCAAGGGTTTTCGATCAACGTAGAGAAGAGAAGATGTCGGGTAGCTCGGTCCGGCTGTCGCCGGTCCTCGCAAACCGACCTACAAGAACGCTTCCCCAATACCCCACAATGATGTATATTGCCGGTCAATGATTTTAGGGATACTTGAAGTAGAAATATGCGCATTCTCGATATAGACCCCGCCTCGCCCCTGTTCGGATATGTCCGGCCGGGGTACTCCATCCTGTCGGTCAACGGGAGTCCGGTGCAGGACGCGATCGATTTTCGGTACCGGATCGCCGACGAGCGGGTGCATATCCGGTTCGCCGACCCGGTCGGCAAAGAGCTGGATTTCCAGTTCGAGGCGGTCGAGGCGGGAGAACTGGGGATCACCCTCGATGACCACAAAATCAAGTTCTGCAAGAATAACTGCATCTTCTGCTTCGTCCACCAACAGCCGCAAGGGATGAGGCGGACCCTCTATTTCAAAGACGAGGATTACCGGCTGTCGTTCACGCACGGGAACTTCGTGACGCTCTCCAACACCACCGACGCCGACATCGCGCGGATTATTGAGCAGAGATTGTCGCCGCTCTATGTCTCGGTGCACGCCACCGACGACACGCTCCGGCGGTGCATGCTCAAAAACGAGAAGCTGGCGCCGATTATCCCGCGCCTTCGCCAGCTCGGCTCCAACGGGATCACGATTCATACACAAGTGGTTCTTTGTCCGGGGATCAACGACGGCGACCAGCTTGAGCGGACAATCAGCGAGCTGGGGGATCTGTATCCGAGTGTCGAATCGCTGGCGGTCGTGCCGGTGGGGTTGACGAAATATCGCGATAACCTGCCCAACCTTCGGACCTACAATAAGGAAGAGGCGGGGCAGATTATTGACTATGTCGAGACTTGCCAGACGAAGTTGTTCCGTCAGCACTCCACGCGGTTTGTCTGGGCGGCTGATGAGTTCTATGTCATTGCCGACCGGGCCTTCCCTTCACGGGCGACATACGAAGAGATGCCGCAGTTCGAAAACGGAATCGGGATGTGCCGCGAGTTTATCACGATGTTCAACCGCCGCCGGGCCAAACTGAAATCAATCAAGTCACAGAGGCGGGTGGCGCTGTTGACCGGGAGATCGGCGGAAGGGTTCATGACGCGGGAGATCATGCCGTATCTCAATGAGATTGGGCTTCCGGTGACGTTGCACGCCGTCCCGAACGATTTCTGGGGGCATGGGGTGACGGTGTCGGGTCTTTTGACCGGGCAGGATTTGCTGAAATATGCGCGGAAGATCGCCGATCAGTTCGATCTGGTGATCCTGCCGCCCAATTGTCTTAATTCCGACGATCTCTTTTTGGATAATCTTACGCTCGACCAGTTCAAGAGCGTGCTGAAAAAGCCGACGCTTGTCGGGCAGTACAATCTGGTTGCCAGTCTGTTAGAAGCGTTCTCATGAGTTTGCCAACCGTTGCTTTGATTGGTCGGCCCAATGTGGGGAAATCGACCCTGATGAATCGTTTCATCCGGAAGCGGTATGCGGTGGTGCACGACAAGCCCGGCTCAACCCGCGACCGGAATTACGCCGTCACCGACTGGAACGGAGTGTCGTTCCGGCTGGTCGATACGGGCGGGGCGGTCCCGAACAGCGACGACGAAATGGAACGGATGATTTACGATCAGACCCAGTTCGCCGTGCATGAAGCGGATTTGATATTATTTCTGGTGGACGCCAGAGTCGGCGCCCAGACGGATGACATCTATCTGGCGAAAGCGCTCCGCAATTCGGGGAAGCCGATCATTCTGGTCGCGAATAAGGTGGATACGCCGGAGCCAAGCTCGGACATTTACGACTTCTTGCGTCTGGGCTTGGGCGAACCGTTGGCCATTTCCGCCGCCGCCGGGCTTGGGATAGGGGAATTGCTCGACGCGCTGGTGGCAGGGCTTCCCAAGCGGGAAGAAGTGGACATGGAAGACGCCATCCGGGTGGCGGTGGTGGGGCGGCCGAATGTCGGGAAGTCGTCGTTCATCAACAAATTGCTGGGCGAAGACCGGCTGATTGTGTCGGATATTGCCGGCACGACGCGGGACGCGGTTGATTCGGTAGTCGAAGTGGACGGGCAGAGGTTTGTGGTGGTGGACACCGCCGGGCTGAGGCGGAAATACAAGATTCACGAAAATGTCGAATTTTACACCAGTATTAGGACGGAACGGGCGATCGAGAATTGCGACGTGGCGATCGTGCTGGCCGATTCGCAGGGGGTGACGACGCAGGATCAGCGGATTTTGCAACAGGTGCTCGATTCCCGCCGCGCGGCGATTCTGGCGGTCAACAAGTGGGATTTGATCGAGAAGGACAACAAGACCTCCGACGATTTCAAGAGGGCGTTGCAGACGCGTCTGGCGAACCTTTCATTCGTGCCGATTGTGTTTATTTCGGCGCTGTCGGGTCAGCGGGTGCAGAAAGCGCTGACGCTGTCAGCCGAGGTGTACCGTCAGCATCACCGGCAAATCGAGACCAACGAATTGAACGAGTTTCTAAAGGTGGCGTTCGGGCGGCGCAAACCGCCGGCGGTGCAGGGGAAATATATCCAGTTCAAATATGTCACCCAGACCGAGACCGC
>JACRAV010000316.1 GCA_016213305.1 Candidatus Zixiibacteriota bacterium
AGATCTGATACCGTCACCCGGCCGTCGCCGGCCATGAGACAGGCGATGGCAAATGCTGAGGTTGGCGATGATGTCTTCGGTGACGACCCCACGGTCAAAGAGCTTGAAGTGCATGTCGCCAGACTCTTCGGGAAAGAGGCCGGGCTGTATGTTCCCTCCGGTACAATGGGGAACCAAGTCTGCCTCAAGACCATCTCCCAGCGCGGATGGGAACTTCTCTGTGACCGGGAATGCCATGTGGTCAACTACGAGGTGGCAGGGCCGGTGGTCCACTCAGGGTTGATGATCAATCTTCTGACCACCGAACGGGGGATGATTTCGGCCCAGATGGTCCGGGACAATATCCGCCCCAAGAATATTCATATTCCCGAAACGAGAATTGTCACTTTAGAAAATACGCATAACCGTCACGGCGGCACAGTCTTACCGCAGGGCGAAATCCTTGAGGTCAGGAAGGTATGCGATGAGTTCGGCCTGCTGTTTCACCTTGATGGCGCCCGGATCTGGAATGCTCATGTAGCGACCGGCCTCCCTCTTGCCGAGCTGGTTCGACCGTTTGACACGGTGTCGGTCTGCTTTTCCAAGGGACTGGGGGCGCCGATTGGTTCGATGATTCTGGGGTCGGCCGGGTTTGTTGAAAAGGCGCGTCGCGAGCGAAAGCTGTTCGGGGGCGGAATGCGGCAGGTTGGGATCATTGCCGCGGCGGCACTGTATGCAGTCAAGAATAATATCCCGCGCCTGGCTGACGATCACGCGAACGCCAAGCTTTTGGGGCAGGGACTCAACGACACCCGTCCGTTTGCGGTGGATATGAGCCGGCTTGACACCAATATCGTGGTTGCCAGAATAAAAGATGGGACGTCGTCGGATGACATGGCGGCCCGGCTCAAGGAGGTCGATGTCTGGGCGATTCCGTTCGGGCGGGATAAGCTTCGGTTTGTGACGCACCTCGACGTCACCCGCGAGGACTGCGCCGAGGCGGTGGCGCGGATCAAGAAGAAATTCAATTAGGGGTGGGAAGGTGGCGCGGTCGTCGCTGACCATACATGGTTCTGCCAGCGGTATGCCCAACGGCGGACGGGTCTGTTCCGGATATCTCATCGAACATCACGATGCGCTCACCCTGCTCGATTGCGGAAGCGGAGTGGCGGCGTCGTTTCTACGCAAAGGGTTTGATTTACGACGTCTCGATTGCGTAGTAATCAGCCACACCCATCCTGACCATGTTAGTGATTTGCCCCTGCTGATTCAGTATCTGCACCTGGCGGGGAAGAGTTCGCCGATTGATTTCTACCTGCCGCGGGAATTTGAAACCATCTTCGAACAAATGATCCGGGCCATGTATGTCATTCCCGAGCGGTACGCCTTTGATCTTCGCGTCCACGGATACGAGCCGGGGGTTCTTTGTGAGCAACCATTTGCCATAGAGGCGATAGGTAACAGTCACCTTAAATCCTACGAATCGGATGTACGGCGGTTGGGATTGCCGAACCGGATGCAGTCATTTTCGCTACGGGTGACGGTTGGGGGAGTGACGATAGTGTATTCCGGCGATGTGGCGTCGTTTGGCGAATTGAAGCCGCATCTGGATGAATGTCATCTGCTCTTGCTGGAAACGTCGCATGTCGATATCGCCGAGGTGAAGGAGTATGCGGCAGGTTATCCCGGTATGCGAATTGTGTTGACGCATTTGACGGGGGAGGATGCGGCGAGTCGACTTGGAAGGGAATTCGAGGGATTGAGGAATGTGCAGATAGCGGAAGATGGGATGAGGGTGGAGCTGGGGTGAAGGGAAGATCCGCGTGGCACATGGAACCCACGACATGAGATTGTGACCGATAAGAACCCCACCCGTTGGGTGGGGTACTCCTGAAGTAATTGCGGCGGTCCTCCTGGTCAAATCGGCGGGACACACTACCTCGGTCACGCTTCGACCGGCTCAGCGTGACTTTAGTCAGGGTAAAGAGAACGCCGTCAGACCGAGAGGCGTGAAGGCACATGGCCAAGACGCGGACGGGAACGTCCGCGTAGCACGTAAAGGGGGGAAGTCGGCGGACGGGGATGTCTGCGTGGCACATGGAACCCACGACATGAGAATGTGACCGATAAGAACCCCACCCGTTGGGTGGGGTACTCCTGTGGCACATAATTTTCCATATAGGAAAGTTGGCGGACAGGAATGTCCGCCAACCACGAGCACGTAGCGTGCCTTCTACTCGATGACGAAGAAGCCATCAGGTGGGGGCACCTGACGGCACATCCGGCAAATCAGGCAAAGCCGCCGGCGGCTTCGTACTTGCGTTTGGTCAGCGCTTTGCCGAACTCGCGGTTCATCTTGGCAATCACCTCAACCGAGATTTCCTTGGGGCAGACCGCCTCACACTCAAATTGATTGGTGCAGGAGCCGAACCCTTCGGCATCCATCTGGGCGACCATTTTCTGGACGCGTTCCTCGCGTTCAACCTGTCCCTGAGGCAGATAGGCGAACTGGGAGACTTTGGCCGCCACAAAGAGCATGGCCGAGGCGTTCTTGCAGGCGGCAACACAGGCGCCACAGCCGATGCAGGCGGCGGCGTCCATAGCCCGTTCGGCATCGTTTTTCGGTATCGGAATGGCGTTGGCGTCGGGGGTGCCGCCGGTGTTCACGGAAACGAATCCGTGTGCCTGAATAATGCGGTCAAAGGCGGCGCGATTGACCACCAGA
>JACRAV010000321.1 GCA_016213305.1 Candidatus Zixiibacteriota bacterium
ATTCCATAGTTAATAGTATGCGGACGTAAGTTTAGCAGTATGGATATAGACTGTCAGGTCGTGTGTATTCACGTAATTCACCAAACGGTACGCGGGGAATATCTATCCAGCAACCGTGGTTGATGTATGGGCTACTCGTTTACCTGCTCGAATTGTAAGGCTCAAATTACTTCGTATTTCCTAGGTATCGGGGAGAAGTATAAGTGCAGTTTTTGCGGCGTCTTTGTGGTAGTGCCGGAAAATGCGACTTTCGTACAGGGTAAGGCGTCGACGGCTAACAGTCAGCCTGCACGAGAAATTATTGAATCTGCGCCGATCGCTCGACCAGAAACGGCCAGAGACTCTCGGTCGGGTCCCATTGCGATAACAGCAGTAGTTCTCAATGGGCTGTATCTAGTACTCACCGCAATTGGCTTAACTACGAGTGAGTCCACAACCACAGAATTCGTTGGGTCCTTTCGAGATGTTGGAATCATCGTCTTGACGATTTCGGTGCTACTAGCTCGGCAACCCAAATTCCGAACTAGTGCAATTGTCTTGAACGTTGCAGGGTTTATCTGTGTGGGCTTGATTGCCGTGCTCGCGGGCCAAAACGACTCTGCGAGAATCGGTGGCTTCCTCATGGTCTTGCTAGGATCAATAAACGTCATAGCTCTGATTCTCACGCGGGAGGATGGACTCTTGCGCCTTTATCTGGAACGCCGACGGAGAGAAGAGATGAGGCGAATTCAGGAACTTGACCAGGAAATACGTGAGAGCGGCGAAAGATGACAGCGGCCTATTCATCCTTCTTTGAGATGTTGTTAAATCGCTTCAGGCTTCGAAAAGATCAGCGTGACTTCAGTGAAGGTGTCGAAACCGCAGGCGTCTTCGGCCCAAAAGATCAGCGAGATTGCGACGCCCGATGCGGGCTCGCAATGACATAGGTGTCACGCTTCGACAAGCTCAGCGTGACTTAAATGAAGCTGTTGAAACCACAGGGGTTTCGGCCTACAAGATGAAGATGGACCCCGGATCAAGTCCGGGGTGACAAGAAAAGACTGGATACCGGCCTGCGCCGGTATGACATTTGGAGAGACATGAAAGCTATCACATACCACAACTACGGCTCACCCGACGTTCTCAAGATTGAAGAAGTCGGAAAGCCGGCCGTCGGCGACAACGACGTGCTCGTACGGGTTCGCGCGGTGGCGGTCAACCCGTATGACTGGCACTTCATGCGCGGGAAGCCGTATTTCATGCGGCTGATGACCGGGCTGGGGAATCCGAAGAAGACACACTTCGGCGCCGATTTTTCCGGAGTGGTGGAAGCAGTCGGGAAGAATATCGCGATCTTCAAGCCGGGAGATGAGGTGTTCGGGTGCAAACACGGCGCGTTTGCCGAATATGTCTGCGTTCCCGAAAAGGCGCTGGCGCTGAAACCGAAGAATCTCGCATTTGAAGAGGCGGCGGCGGTGCCGATGGCGGGACTGACCGCGCTTCAGGCGCTCCGCGATTCCGGCGGAATTCAGTCGGGACAAAAAGTGCTGATCAACGGGGCCTCGGGTGGAGTCGGATCGTTTGGCGTACAGATTGCCAGATCGTACGGTTGCGACGTGACCGGCGTGTGCAGTGGGCGGAATGTCGAATTGGTCAGATCGCTCGGCGCCGATCAGGTGATCGATTACACGAAACAGAATTTCACCGAGAGCGGAATGCACTACGACCTGATACTCGACTGTGTTGGAAACCGCTCGATTTTCGCGTTCCGACGGGCCTTGACCCCACGCGGAACGTATGTCGGAGTGGGAGGAGGGGGCGGCGACTGGCTGGGGCCGTTGACCGGGTTGCTCACGGTGTTGATCGTGTCATGGTTTGTGCGCCAGCATGTGACCGGAATGATTGCTCGAATCACGCGCCAGGATCTGGTGAAGCTGGCCGAGCTGATTGAATCCGGCAAAATGAAACCGGTGATTGATCGACGGTACACATTTGGTGAAGTGCGCGAGGCGATGAGTTATCTTGAAGAGGGGCATGTCAGGGGGAAATTGGTAATAGTCCTGTAGCATCGCGCCTTACCTGTCTCTCACTTTACATTCATAGGGTAATCTCGTATATTCTCGACCGCCGGTGCGGAGTGGCGACGGTGTGCATTGTGGTGCATGGGATTAGGTGCGCAGGTGGTCACGCTTCGACAAGCTCAGGGTGAGGTCGGGGAGGTTCGTGTCTCGACTACGCTCGACACGACGAAGAGAAGGATGTCGGGACCACAAGGGTCCCGACCTACAAGAGAAGACAGATTGCTTCGCCCGCCAATGGCGGGCTCGCAATGACAGTTCGAGAAGGGACGAGATTCATAGTTTGAAGAAAATCATTCGCATTGGAAATGCCGGCGGGTACTGGGGAGATGATCTCGGGGCGCTGAAACGTCAGCTTGAGGGCGGGTCGCTCGATTATATCACCATGGACTTCCTCGCGGAAATCACCATGTCGATTCTCCAGCGTCAGCGCAAAGCCAACGCCGATCTCGGATACGCCGCCGATTTCCTCGATCAACTGGCCGAATGTCTGCCGCTGATTGTCAAAAAGAATGTGCGGGTGATCTCCAACGCGGGGGGGATCAATCCAATCGGGATGGGGCGCAAAATTATCGAGATGGCCCGCAGGATGGGCTTGCGGATAAAAGTCGGGATCGTGTATGGCGATGACATTGTAAACAATCTGTATGAACTGACGGCCGCCGGCGAGCGGTTTACCAACATGGAAACGAGCGAAGATTTCTTCGCCGTTCGCTCGCGGATCACCTCGGCCAATATCTATCTCGGCGCGGAGCCGGTGGTGAAAGCGCTCGATGCGGGGTGCCAGATTGTGGTGACGGGGCGGGTGACCGATACCGGGATCACGCTCGCGCCGATGATTCACGAGTTCGGCTGGGCGATGGATGACTGGGACAAGATGGCGGCGGGCATTATCGCCGGGCATATCATCGAGTGCGGCGCGCAGGCCTCGGGCGGAAATATCACCGACTGGCACGACGTGAAAAGTTTCGACAATATCGGGTATCCGATCATCGAGATGTCGAAAAACGGTGAATTCGTGGTGACGAAGCATAAAGGGACCGGCGGGCTGGTTTCGGAGAAGACGGTCAAGGAGCAGTTGGTGTATGAGATGGGGGACCCATCCAATTACATCTCGCCCGACGGGATCGCGCGGTTCGACACGATTCGGCTGAAACAGGTCGGCAAGGACCGGGTGAAGGTGTGGGGAATCAAGGGAAAGCCGGAGCCGGATTATCTGAAGGTTTCAATGTCGTTCGATGACGGGTGGAAATCTTCGGGGGAAATTCTGGTGTCGGGGCCGGATACGTATCAGAAGGCGGATGTGATCGCGAAGGCGTTCTGGAAGCGGCTCGACTATGAATATGAGGCGTCGCTGACCGAGATGATCGGATCGGGGACAATCTGGCCGGACGCGCTGGGCGCGACCGAATCAAACGAGATACTGCTTCGCTTTGGGGTGCGCGATCAGAGTTATGACAAAGTGGTGCGGTTCGGCAAGGCGCTCTCGACGATGATTCTGTCCGGACCCGCCGGAATGGCGGTGACGGGACGGGGACGTCCCAAGCCGGTGCCGGTGATTGCCTATTGGCCGGCGCTGTTGCACCGGAGCCGGGTCAGCGCGAAGGTGCTGACGATCGGCACCAGCAATGAAGAAGAGTTTTTCGAGATCAGTTTTCCGGTGCGCCTGCATTCGTCGCCGAAACGCGCCAAGAAGGAAGAAATGGCGCGACCGGTTCCGAAAGTTGCGAAAGGGAAGACGGTGCGGGTGAAGTTGCAGGAGATCGCCTACGCCCGTTCCGGCGACAAGGGGGATACCTGCAATATCGGCGTGCTGGCGCGATCGCCGCAGATTTACCAGTGGCTGGTCGGGTATCTCACCCCCCAGCTGGTCAGGGAGTTTTTCAAGGGAACGACTCACGGAAAAGTTTTGCGATATGAACTGGACAATCTCTGCGGACTGAACTTTCTTTTGGAAGAATCGCTGGGTGGCGGCGGGACGAAGTCCCTGCTCATTGATCCGCAGGGAAAGACGCTGGCGCAGGCGCTGTTGCAGATGCCGGTGGAGGTGCCGGCGGCGTTGGTGACGAAGGTGAAGAAGTAGCGAAACGGAATTTCGTGTCTCGACTACGCTCGACACGACGGTGGTAAGAACCACCGGGAAAACGGAAGAGGTCGAAACCGCAAGGGATTTCGACCTGCAAGGAGAAAAATGTCGGGACCACAAGGGTCCCGACCTACGAAAGATAGAGAAGCAGGTCGTATGTTTCGTATCGAATCGAAAGTTGATCCGAGTTCATCGCAGTTCAAGGAGAATGCGAAGACCAACAGGTCGCTCCACGCCGAATTCAAGGAACGGTTGGAAAAGATCAAGCTGGGCGGGCCGGAGAAGGCCAGGCAGAGACATCTCGAGCGCAAGAAACTTCTTCCGCGCGACCGCGTGGCGCATTTGCTCGATCCGAATACCCCCTTCCTTGAAGTCGGCGCGATGGCGGCGTACGATATGTACGACAACGACGCCCCCTCGGCCGGGATTATCTGCGGCATAGGACGAGTGGCCGGGCGCGAAGTGATGGTGATTGCAAACGATGCCACCGTGAAGGGCGGGACATATTATCCGATGACCGTCCTCAAGCACTGCCGGGCGCAGGAAGTGGCCGAGACGAATAATCTGCCGTGTGTGTATCTGGTCGATTCGGGGGGAGTATTTTTGCCGTTGCAGTCGGGCGTGTTTCCGGACAAGGATCATTTCGGGCGGATATTCTACAACGAAGCGCGGATGTCGGCCAAACGGATTCCGCAGATAGCCGTGGTGCTCGGATCGTGCACCGCCGGCGGAGCGTATCTTCCGGCGATGTCGGACGAGTGTGTTATAGTGCGTAAACAGGGGACGATCTTTATTGGCGGGCCGCCGCTGGTGAAAGCCGCGACCGGCGAGGTGGTGACCGCGGAAGACCTGGGCGGTGCGGATGTCCACTGCCGGACCTCCGGGGTTACCGATCATTATGCGCAAAATGACGAGCACGCGCTTCAGATCACGAGGAATATCGTTGAGAATTTGATTCGTCCGCCGAAGTGGGACCTTGAGATGTCCGAACCGGAGGAGCCGTATTATGATCCCGAAGAATTGTACGGCGTGGTATCGCCCGATCCGCGCAAGCCGTTCGATGTGCGCGAGGTGATTGCGCGAATCGCCGATGGATCGCGGTTTCACGAATTCAAGGAACTGTACGGCGCGACCCTGGTCACCGGATTTGCCCGCATTATGGGATACCCGGTCGGGATCTTGGGGAATAACGGCGTGCTGTTTGCCGAGTCGGCGCAGAAGGGAGCGCATTTCGTCGAACTGTGCACGCAGAGAAAGATCCCGCTCATTTTTCTTCAGAACATTTCGGGCTTTATAGTCGGGCGGAAATACGAAGCGGGCGGGATCGCCCGCGACGGCGCCAAGATGGTGCACGCGGTGGCGAATGCGATGTTGCCCAAGTTCACGCTGGTGATCGGCGGTTCGTACGGCGCCGGCAATTACGCCATGTGCGGACGTGGGTATTTCCCGCGATTGTTGTGGATGTGGCCCAATTCCAAAATTTGCGTGATGGGGGGCGAACAGGCGGCGGATGTGCTGTCGCAGGTCAAGATTGAACAGTTGGAGCGCGAGGGACATAAACTGACCCCCGCTGAAATCGAGGCGATCCGCAGGCCGGTGATTGAAAAATACGAGTCAGAGTCAAACGCCTATTATTCAGGGGCGCGACTCTGGGATGACGGGATAATCGGCATGACCGACACCCGCCAGGCGCTGGCGCTGGGGATTTCGATGTCGCTCAATGCGCCGATCCCCGATCAGCAATACGGCGTGTTCAGGATGTAAGGACACATTATGGCCTATACCACAGTGCAGACGCGTCACGAGGGGGAAATCGGGTGGATCACGTTCAACCGGCCGGAGATTCACAATGCTTTCAATTCGACCGTAATTACCGAACTGTCGGCGGCGTTTTCCGAAATGGAGAACGATTCTCATATCAGAGTGGTGATCCTGACCGGAGCGGGGAAATCGTTCTGCGCCGGGGCTGATCTGAACTGGATGCGCTCGGTCGTCACCCAGTCGTTCGATGAAAATCTTGCCGAGTCGCTGGCGCTGGCCGATCTGTTCTGGCAAATCTATACGTTCAAGCGGCCGGTAATCGCGCGGGTGAATGGGGCGGCGATCGGCGGCGGCACCGGGTTTGTCGCAGTGTGCGATATCGCGATCGCGGCCAAATCGGCGGTCTTTTCGTTTTCGGAAGTGAAGATCGGCGTCGTGCCCGCCTGTATCGGGCCGTACGTGGTGAAAAAGATGGGGGAAGGGAAAGCCCGCGAACTGTTCATCACCGGCGAACGGATGGATGCCTCGCGCGCCCAGACGGTCGGGCTGCTGAACAAGGTGGTTGAAGATGGGATACTTGACGCCGAAGTGGACAAGCTGATTCACTCGCTGTTGACATCAGGACCGGAGGCGGTGGCGATGGCGAAGCGGCTGGTGGCGGGCGTGGGAGATATGACGCCGGAAGAATTTCGTCCCTGGACAGCCGAGATGATTGCCAAGCTCAGGGTGTCGGCGGAGGGCCAGGAGGGGATGGACGCGATTTTGAATAAGCGGACGCCGGGGTGGGTGAAGAAGCGGAGTGTTTGAGACAAGTGTGACGATCGGAGTGCAGTCGAGTGTAGTAGATGTCGGAACGCCGACCAACAGAAGAAGTCGAAACCACAAGGGATTTCGACCTACGACGAACTGAAGGAATTGATCAAGTAAGAATATGGCGTCTCAATTGTTCAAGAAGATTCTCGTCGCTAATCGGTCGGAAATCGCGGTCCGGGTGATGCGGGGATGCAAGGCGCTCGGCATTCCCACGGTTGCGGTATATTCGGAGGCCGATGCGCACAGCAAACATCGGATGATCGCCGACCAATCGGTGCTGATCGGGCCGCCGTCGCCGCGCGAATCATATCTCAATATTGAAAGGATCATTTCAGCGGCCAGAGAAACCGGCTGTGACGCATTGCATCCCGGTTACGGCTTTCTTGCGGAAAATCCGCTGTTGCCGAAGGCGTGTAAAGAGGCGGGGATTGTGTTCATCGGTCCGGGGGCCGACGCGATGCGCTTGCTGGGAAACAAGGTGGAGTCGCGGGTGAAAATGGCCGACGCCGGCGTGCCGCTGATTCCGGGGATGAAGGGAAGTAGCGCCGATATCGCCCAGTTTGAAAAAGCGGCGGAGAGCGCCGGGTATCCGGTGATTATCAAGGCGGCGGCGGGAGGCGGCGGCAAGGGGATGCGGATTGTGCGCGAGGAGTCGCAACTTGCGGACGCGCTGGCCGCGGCGAGACGCGAGGCGATGAACGCGTTCGGCGATGACACCGTCTATCTGGAAAAATATCTTTCCGATCCGAGGCATATCGAGTTTCAGGTGCTGGCCGATCATCACGGGCACTGCGTGCATCTGTTTGAACGGGAATGCTCGATTCAGCGCCGGCATCAGACGATCATAGAAGAAACGCCGTCAACCGCCCTTACCGATGAACTTCGCGCCCGCATGGGCGCCGACGCGGTCCGGGTCGCGCAGGCGGCGGGGTACACCAACGCCGGGACGGTGGAATTCCTGCTCGACAAGAGCGGCAAATATTATTTCCTCGAAATGAACACCCGCATCCAGGTGGAGCATCCGATCACCGAAATGGTGGTTGGTGTCGATCTGGTCGTGGAGCAGATCAAGGTCGCGGCCGGGCTTCCGCTCGGCGATCATTTGAAGAAACTCTCCCAGCGCGGGCATGCGATCGAGTGCCGTATTTACGCCGAGGACGGCGAAAACAATTTCATGCCGTCGATTGGAACTATCGTCCACTACTCCGAACCGGAAGGGCCGGGCATTCGGGTTGACTCCGGCATCATGGCCGGTATGGACATCGGCATACACTACGATCCGATCATGGCGAAACTCATTGTCCACGCCCCGGACCGGAGCACCGCGATCGCCAAAATGACCGATGCGCTCGAGCAATACAAGATTCTGGGAGTGAAGACATCACGGCGTTTCATGATCGAAGTGCTCAACCATCCGGAGTTTGTCGCGGGGCGGACCTATACCAGTTTCATCGACGACCACATGAGCGCTCGCGCAACCGGCTCGGATGGACATGTCGCGCTGGCGGCGGCGGTGGCTTCGGCCGTGGCGGCCGCGCCGGTGAAGGTGTCGAGTGGAGGATCGCGGAAGTCAAGCGTGTCCCCATGGGAGAGCGTCGGCGCCTGGCAGATTGGAGACACGATCGGTGAATAAGTATCAATTCATTTGCGGCTCCGGCAAGCTGGACACCTCGGTGGAGAAATCGGGTCAGGGGTGGCGGGTGACGATTGGTGAGTCGGTGTATGAGATCGACCCAATCCACAACGGCCTCTTTGCAATTGCGAACGGAGAGCGCCGCCTGTTTGCGGCCGGGGTGAAGCACAAAGGGATTTACTATATTGATCTTGGCCGGGTGCAACTCGAACTGACGGAAGCGTCGGATGCCGCCTCAATCGGAGTCGCTGATGAACAGCACAAGGTCAAAGACAAAGTCTTCGCGCCCATGCCGGGGCGGGTGGTGAAGGTGCTGGTGTCGGTCTGCGATGAAGTGAAGGAGCGCCAGCAGTTGATCATTGTCGAGGCGATGAAGATGGAAAATCCGGTTTCAGCTCCGGCGGCCGGAAAAGTGAAGGCGATTCACTTTGCGCAGGGGGATCAGGTGGATACGGAAAGTCCGCTGGTGGAGCTGGAGTTGCCGTAACTGTTCAGAGCCGGATGCCGGCGAAGAATGACAGATATTGGTAGGCGCTGATCCGGTTGCCGAAGACGTTCATATATCGGAACATTCCGAACATTCTCATCTTTTTGCTCACGGGGAAGTCAAAACCGGCGCTGGGGGCGAAGTACGGTCCCCATTCGATGTATCCGTCTCTTTTCCGGCCCGTGATCTGATCATCGTATATCCGTTCCCTCACCCGTGAAAGGCCCACGCCCATGCCGAAGAAGTAGCGGATCGGTTGACGGAGACCTTCGACCAGGCGAAATTCGACGCCGCCATTAGACAGGATCAGGTCGCCGCCGATCCGACCATCGTTGAAGAAATATGCTCCCTCGACCGTCGCCGCGAGTTCAAAGGCGGAGGTGTTTCCGGGGGAGAAGCGGATGGCCAGACCGGCCAAACCATTTCCGCCGAAGCGGGCGCGCTCGTACAAACTCCCAAAAGTTGTGGAACCACCTGCACCCGCAAAGAAGGAAACGCCGGTCGTGTCCGATTGTGCGGAGATCGGTTCGGCGATACCCAACCACAGGAGCAGAAGGCCGACGGCCGATAGAGGAAATCTCGATGTTCGATAAGACATGGTCTTGGCTTCCGGGGCCAATATACGGGACAACCCGGGCTTGCGCCACCGGCAATAAAAAGGACCGCGAGGTGATCTCGCGGTCCGACTATCGTCACGTTGTCAACGACTTAGAAGAACTTGAAGCCGACTGTGATCGGCACAAAGGTCGAGGCGCTACCTTCGGTGGCGATACTGACATACCGCACCTGGGCAAACAGACCGAAGAGCGGGGTGCCCTTGAATTCAAAACCCGCGCCGATGTTCCAGTACACTTTGCTCTGGCTACTCGGGATGAGGGCGTTGAAGCTGGTGGCCAGCGGATCGCCGCTGAAATCAGTCTGATCGACTTTGGCCAGACCTATGCCGGCCAAGCCAAACGGCTTGAACGGAGCGGCGGGGAGACCGAGCGAATAACGGCCATCGGCGCCGAACATCCATATGCGGGTGGAACCGCCGGTCAGGGCCGGGTAAGCCGTGGCGAGACCGCCCTGGGTAAAGTCGAAGCCAAACGAGTGCAGTTCAATTTTGCCAACGGCCTGGAAATTCGGCATGAGCTTCCAGCCGAATCCGACCATGCCATGAAATCCGCTCTTGAATGAGTCCTTGAACTCAGTCGGTGACTGCGGCAGAGAAACAGCTCCGCCGGCGTACAGCGAGAACGGAGTGGGGATTTGCGCTGAGGCGGATACGCCAAAGGCGATCAAAATGATCAGCGC
>JACRAV010000320.1 GCA_016213305.1 Candidatus Zixiibacteriota bacterium
GAAGTGCTCTTCAACACTGCTTTGGTATTCACGTTTTCACCTTCCAAGTTGAAGGGTTGACCACATCGTCGTTATCACATTGAAACGCGCTCATGTCGATCGGCTTGTCAGTCAGGTGCGACCACGCCTCAAATATTTCCTGTAGTTCTTCTCTGACGCAGACACCCACGATCACGGTGTCGATCTCCGGCCGCGTTCGCACATAGGCCAGCGCCCCTTCGAGAGGGGACCACCCCTGTCGGTTCAGCCACGTGTTGTATGTTTTCAAAAGCCCGCGGACTGGGTGGAAGTAATCGGGAAGTCGGTCCGGTGGAATCAGTAGCAGTCCCTGCAGAAATACCGACCGGGAATGGATTTCCACGTTTCGCTTGCGCAGGCGGGCCAGATGCCCGCTTATAACCAATCGCTGATCCAGAAGGTTCAGCGGCAATTGAATGATGTCTATCGGATACCGTGGCAAAAGCGCGTCGATCTGCGCCGCGGAATACACCGAGACGCCGATCTTTTTGACCTGCCTTGCACGTTTCCATTCCTGCATCCGAGCGAACAATTGGTCGCCACCGGGGGCCAGAAGGTCGTCGGCATGATGGGCCAGCAGTCCATAAACGCTGGTCTGGCGCAGGCGCAACAATGACACATGGAACGCTTGCTCGACACGATCAACATCGGACCGCATGATCTCCGCTTTCCTCAACTGAATTGTCTTTGTGACAATGTCAAAGCCGTGGCGCAATGGTAGTACTGATCCCAGCACTTGCTCCGCTTCTCCGTAGAGCGCCGCGGTGTCAAGCAAGGTGGCGCCGGCGTCGGCCGCCAATTGCACAATGCGGGACACTTCCGTCATCGACGGCTTGCCCCGCCGATTGGTGATCCCGTACTCGGTGCCGAATTGGACCGTGCCGATTCCAAGCCGCGGACGACCGGAGGCGTTTGGAGTATTCATCGTTACCCGTTCAGGAGGATCGATTCAAGTTCGCCCACGACCCGTTCAATGTCCTGATTGGTCAGACCGGGGTACATAGGCAGACTCAGGGCGTTGGCGTAATAGTTTTCGGCGTTGGGGAACATGCCCGGCCTGAGACCATAGCGATCTCGGTAGTATGGCTGGAGATGTAGCGGAATATAATGCACCTGCGTTCCGATGTCCCGACCCAGGAGCTTGTTCATGACTTTTGCCCTGGTGCGGCCAAAGGACCCAAAGTCGATCCTGACCACATAGAGATGGTAGGCGTGGCCGACGCCGGGCTGAACAGTCAGGGGACGCACGACGTCGGGGTCGAATGCCGACGCAAGCAATTGATCGTACATGTTCGCAATTTCTCTCCGGCGGGCAATGAAGTCCCCCAGACGGCCCAGCTGGCTCAGCCCCAACGCGGCTTGAAGATCGTTCATGCGATAATTGAAGCCAAGCTCGGTGACCTCGTAATACCAGGGATTCGGTTCTCCGGCAGTCGAAACCGCCATCTCTTCGTGAATGAATTCCTGGCGCGTAATGCCGTGCGTGCGGAACTGGCGAAGACGCGAGCCGAGAAAAGAGTCCGCCGTCGTAATCGCGCCACCTTCGCCGGTCGTGATATGCTTCACCGGATGAAATGAAAACACGGTCAGATCGCTGGAGCCGTTCCCGCCGACCGCGTTTCGACGGCCATGATCGGAGTAGTCGGCGCCGAGCGCATGACAGGCATCCTCCACCACATACGCCCCATGCGCTCTGGCCAGAGCCGAAATGGCACCCACGTCGGCCGGCTGACCGGCGAAATCCACCGGGATGACGACTTTAATTTTCTTTTGACGATCCCGGTCCAGAATCGCGGCCAGGCGCTCCGGCATCATGAGGCCGGTGTCGGGATCAACGTCGCAGAATTTGACTTCGGCCCCAACATAGCGCGCACAGTTGGCATCGGCAACAAATGTGATGGCGCTCGTCACCACCTCGTCACCCGGCCTGATATTCAGAGCCAGCATGGCCAGATGGAGCGCCGCCGTGCCGTTGGCGCACACTACCGTGTCACGCGCTCCGACCGTTGAACTCAATGCCCTCTCGAACCGTTCCACCAATGGTCCCTGAGTCAGATAGTCTGAACGGAGCGCCGACACCACCGCCTCGACATC
>JACRAV010000323.1 GCA_016213305.1 Candidatus Zixiibacteriota bacterium
ATACCACGTCGCGGAACTGGCGGCAAGATCATCCGTATAAATGGCCAGGAGGGTGTTTGCCGGGCTGTCCTGCACATGGTATAATTGCATGATGCAAAGAGGTTTTGTAACAGTCTTGGCGATAGCCCTTGTCATTGGCCTACCCGGATATTTTTCGACAGGATTCGGCGCTGAAAGCAAAGAGGTGATGATCGCGCAGGCCATTCGGCAGACATTTGACCGATCTCTCTCGAGTTTCGAGCAGGAAATTCAGCGCCATTATGCTCTTCGGATGTACCGGCTGACCGGCGACACCACATATCTGCCGACCTTGAGACAGGGTCTCGCACTTACGTTGAGCGAGCTTGAGGCCGACGTCGTTCATGCATCCGACTCCGTCTATATCGGTCGTCGGATGGAGGAACTGCTTGAGCCGCTAAGGGATGATAATCGCAAAGACAGGTTGCGCCTTCCGGCACTGCGAGACCTTGGACCATTTTTGTATCATTTGCACCTTCTCGAAAACACGGCGAAAATACGAGAATACCGGTTGACCGACTCAGTATCGACGCGGTTATGCGGACAGGCCGACTCGATCCTCCGGACCGTTGACTTTTCGCCACTCATGGACACGCAGGTAATTCGAGTTTATGCTCCGCAGGCGGCAAACTTTGTCTGGTGGCTGTATGCCGGTAAAGGAGCCGACCTTCGCGATCAATTCATGGAGCGGTTTCGCTCCCTCTATCCGGATTCGCTCGATGCTCGCCTCAAGGGTCCTGAATATCTCGACAAGCTGTACGGTCTGACTCACCTGATCCTGCCCGTCTCGGAGTATTTCCAACACAATGTTCATCCCGAACCGTACCGGTGGGTACTTGATTATTTCCGCGCCAATAAGAAGCGGATAATGAAATCGGCCACCTCCGACATCATCGCAGAGATCGGTATTTGCTTTCTGATGTGTGATATGCCCGACGATCCAATGGTGGCCGAGTGCCGTCATCGGATCGTCGCCGACTTCGACAAGCGCTCGGGATTCATCCTCTCTCCCTCGGGAAACAGGGATATGTCAACCGCTGAACATCGCAATGTCCTCGCCTTTGCCCTGCTCGCCTGGCCGGAGAGACTCTTCCCCGGCCCATATTTGACAGATTACGTCGGTGATCGCAAGAATATCGACCAATAAGGGAACTACCGCCGTCGTATTCCGGTTTTGAGGGGCAACAGTGATGTCGGCGGGAAACCCGAGGCAGTTCCGGAACTGACGTTACCGTGTTGTTTCCTTGGCATCGGACTACAAAACATGGTGTGGGTGACCCTTATCACTTGACACGCGTAAAGGAGTGACATATACTTATCTTTGTAGGTCTAGCATCGACACGGTCCGACGGCAAATGGCCGGAGGATCAGATCAGGTATGAAGACATATTCTCCCATTACTCCTCCAAGTCCAAAGGGTTGTTCTCGTTTCGCCACATACTGTTGTTAATGGACTGAGATATATGCGGCGATCCCGCTTGTCGGGCTAAGCCGTGGACTACAAAGGACCTGGCCGCTCGCAAAATCGACGGGGTTGCGATTGGGTGATACCGGGTTGAGTAGTCAAGCACGAAGCCCAGATGACGATAACGTATGAAACAGGAGCAACCATGTCATTCATCTCTGCTCGCCTGAGACCGATTGCCGGCCTTGGGCTTCTCGTATGTATTGTCGCGTCCAGTTACGCGTCCGCCGCCAGCGGCCCGGTGGCGGGAAAGGTGACCAGCAGTCTGACCGGCCTTCCTCTCGCGAATGTCGTGGTCAAAGTACTTGAGACGGGCGATTCAACGCAGACGGACGGCACCGGGCACTACGCATTTCCAAATCTGGTTGACGGCAGATATACCATGCTGTTTGGCAGGAACACGTACCAGCCGGTGACCAAAGCGAATGTACTCTTTGGATCGTGTTGTCAGGGGACGACGGGCAATGTCGATTGTGATGCGACCAACAATGTCGATATTTCCGATCTGTCGGTTCTGATCGACAATCTGTTTATCAATCTCACTCCGCTTTGTTGTCCGGCCGCGGCCAATACGGACGGTCAGCTCGGAGTGGACATATCCGACCTTTCGCTTTTGATAGATTATCTTTTCATCAACTTCACAACCCCGGCGCCATGTCAGTAATCACGTGGTTTGCATCGTTAATAGGAGAATGACAATGAAGGCAATCAGAATGACAGCTGTGACAATGGCGGCCATCGTGTGTGCGGCGATGGGGGTATCGGCCGACACGACTTTCGTCAATGTGGCACTGATCCCAACCGGCACTCTGACCGGCACGGCGACGCTGAACGGCCAGCCAAACAGCGCGGGAATCATTATGTACGTCGGCGCGACGAGCATTGTGGGCGCCACCAACGCGGCGGGAGCATATACGATTGTAGGCGTGCCGGCGGGCACCTATACGCTGACCTTTACCAAGGCCGGCTATGTCGATCAGATAAAGAGCGGCGTGACCATTTCGGCGGCCGGTCAGACCGTGACAGTGCCCTCGGTGGCCCTTTTGGCCTCGCCCGATACCGAAGCCAAGCTGTTTGGGGAGGCCACCCGGTTCTATTCGTACGATCAGACCGATTCGGCCATCGCACGATACCGCAATCTAATTGCGCTCAATCCGACCGGAGTGTACGCGCCGGTGTCGCGCTACCGAATCGGCCTGGCCTTCGGGCAACTGAACAATTACGACAGCGCAGTGGCCAACTTCACAAAGCTGATCGCGGATTATCCTTCCGACGCTCTGATCCCGGACGCGTATTACTGGCGCGGGATGTATAAGGACAACAAACGCGATTATGCCGGTGCGCTGGCCGACTTCCAATTTGTGGTTGCCCACTACCCTTCGGCGTCGATTGCTTCGCGCGCCCAGTACCGAATAGGCACGGAGTACGACGCTCTGAATAATCTTTCGGCCGCAATTTCCGCGTATCAGGCGCTTCAGACGAACTATCCCGGATCGATCGATCTGGCCGCCGGTATTTTCAATCTGGCGTGGGACTATTATTCCACCGATCAATGGTCGAACGCGGTCGCCAAATTCAACACGCTGACCGCAAGTTATCCGGGCACGGTAGAGGCGCAAAAGGCCGCTCATTACCGGGGCATGTGCTACTACAATCAGGACCTCTTTACCCAGGCGATCACCGAATTCAACACCTCTATTTCAACCTACCCGACCGGTGTTCGGGCCGCCTCATCGTGGTACTATCGGGCCCAGTGTAAGTACAAATCCAAGCCGTACACGTTCGCGCAGGCCAAAGCGGAGTTTGACTCAGTGGTGGTCAAATTCCCGAGTGACAATCTGGCGCCTCATGCAAAATTCTATATGGCCAGTTGCGAGTCCAACTCCGGGAACTATGCCACGGCGGTATCGCTCTACCAGGCGTACATTGCCGCCTATCCGAATAACGATTTCGTCCCTGATGCCAAGTACCGGATCGCCTCTGACTGGTATAGCGACGGCGGCACCAACGGCGGAAGTTACAACAATGCTCTGAGCGCCTTTATCGCCTACTACTCCGCATACCCGACTGACAAGACCGCCGGCGATGCCCACTACTGGGCGGGGCGGTGCTACGAGCAACTCTACGGAACCAACACGAGCAACACCCAGGCCCATGCCGAGTATTGCCAGGTGATCATGAATTATCCGAATTGTAGCAAATACAATGCGGCGCTGAATCGTCGCCCCCTGGTCGGAGCAGATACGTGTCCGTAAGAATCACACAGGGTTCGCGCATACTGATAGGCCTCCTGCCGGCGCTCCTTGTTCTGGGCGCATCGGCGCTGGCCTATTACAAAATTGCCTATCTGGGGTACAACCTCGATGCCGTCATTCAGTCGGAGAGTTATTATTTGGAGACGGTGATGGAGTTCGATGGTCACGGAAGCCCGGTCGAGATCAGCATGGCTTTGCCCGGCGATCATCCCAACCAGGCGGTCAGCGACGAGGCGTTCAATTCCGACGAGATGAAGTTCAACGTGGCGACCTCGGGCGGCAACCGCCGGGGGATCTGGACCTCGCCCTCGCTCGACGGCCGTCAGAGGATAAGTTATATCGCAACTGTCGTCACGCGCGCGGAGCGATTCGCCATAGATTCAGCCGCCTCGACCCGGCAGACGGTTCCTGATACGATCGCCGGGTACTTGCTGTCCGATACCGCGGTACAATGCGACTCTCCAGAAGTGGCGCATCTGGCCGATTCTCTGAACCTGTCGCCCGACAGCAGTTTTCTGTATAACGCGCGGCGTATGTTTCAGCATGTCACGCACGATCTGAAGTATGTGCAGTATTCCGGCCAGACCGATGCGCTGACCGCGTATCGACTGGGTGAGGCCTCGTGTGGCGGCAAATCGCGACTGCTGGCGGCCCTGGCCCGACATCTCGGTATTCCTGCCCGTCTTGTGGGGGGGAAGATTCTCACCTCCGGGGAATCGCGAGCGACCCACATCTGGGTCGAAATGTATCTCAACGGATACTGGATCGACTTCTGTCCCACCAACAACTATTTCGGAGAGATTCCGTCGCACTATTTGGTTCTGTATTATGGCGAACTGCCTTTCATCAGCCACACTAAGGACATAAACTTCAAGTTTTACTTTAATCTAAAGAAGCGGCTACAATCGACCCAGACCGGCCTGACAAACCTCAAGGAACATCCCCTGGATGCGCTCAACATCTGGTCAACGTTCAAGCGGGTGTCGATCTCGCTCGAACTGCTCAAGATCATCATCATGTTGCCGGTGGGGGTGCTGGTGGTGGTGGTCTGTCGAAACCTGATCGGCATCGAGACCTTCGGCACCTTCATGCCAACGCTGATAGCGATCGGATTCCGGGACACCGGTCTGATTAATGGGGTTCTTTTATTCGCTCTGGTCATTGCTTTCGGATCGGTCATACGCTCGCTCTTTGCGCGCTTGCATCTGCTCCATACGCCGCGATTGGCAATAATCCTGTCGTTCGTGGTCATGTTCATTCTGGGGCTGACGGCAACCGGCGTTCAGCTCGGATTCCTCGATCTGGCCCGGGTGGCCTTGTTTCCGATGGTCATTTTGACCCTGACGGTCGAGCGCTTCTCCCTCATTATCGAGGAAACCAGTCTTCGCAACGCGATACGAGTGTCCGTTCTGACGATGCTTGTCTCGACCGCGTCATATGCGCTTATGGAATCCCGCCTCATGCAGGCCGTGGTGATCAGTTTTCCGGAGACGATTCTCCTGGTGGTGGCGCTGTACATCTACATAGGCCGATACAGCGGCTTCCGGGTCACCGAATACGTTCGATTCAAACACTTGCTGGCGAGGTAGCGATGGCGTTGCGGGATATATTTTCCGGATTGCCGTCGAAGAAGGGGATTTTGGGCATCAACGCCCGAAACCTGGACCTCATCTATACCCACAATCCGCGGCGATGCTTTCCCAATGTCGATGATAAGCTCAAGTGCAAGGCCTTACTTGAGAAAGCGGGTGTGCCGGTCCCGCGAACCTATCATGTTGTCGATGGCCCCCGTGCGCTCAAGACCTGGAAGGACAGTATTGCGGGCGTCAGCGCCTTTGTTTTGAAGCCGAACACCGGTTTCGGCGGGAATGGTATCATGCTGGTGCGGCAGACCGACACCGGGTTTAGTGCCCGCGGGGAAGAGATTTCTGCTCAGGATATCGAGTTCCACCTGATGCAGATTCTCAACGGCGCGTTTTCGCTCGACAACGTGGCCGATACCGCCTATCTGGAGGAAATGCTGGTCAATCACCCCGGCCTTGATCCATTCATGTCTGACGGAGTCGAAGGGGTTGGTGATATCCGGCTGATTTACAAACTTGACCGGCCGGTGATGGGCATGGTCCGCCTCCCCACCACGGAGTCAGGAGGACGAGCGAATTTGCACCAAGGGGGAATCGGCGTTGGCATTGACCTTTCGACCGGCGTTTCGGTCGGTGGTTGCCATCACGGTGGCGCGATTGATGTTCATCCGGAGTCGGGTCGCTCTTTGGCCGGTATCCCGGTGCCATACTTTGACAAGATGCTCGAGTACGGCGCCCGGATAAGCGATGTGGTGGGGCTGGGATATATCGGAGTTGACTTTGTATGCGACGCCCGATACGGACCGCTGGTGCTGGAAGTGAATGCGCGTCCCGGACTGGCCATTCAAATTGCCAACAAGGCAGGGATCAGGAGCAGAATTTGATGATGTACAAACTGCTGAATGTCTTCGCATGGATGTGCGCGGCGGGAGTGGTCATATTCGGCGTCAACCACAGCGGCGGAACATCGGACAAGAGGTTGCTGGTCGTGCAAGTTCCCGCACACGTGTCGTTGATGGCACGGTCAGGCGCCGATACCCCTCCTGGTCGCGACCTCGAATCACAGCTAGCGGTGCCCGACACGACGGGGGGCGCGCTCGCCGATCGGGAATCGGCCGAATCTCCCAGTAAGAACCCTCTGGCGATTGCCTGCAACGATACCGCCTCGCTCCTGATCGCCAGGAAAGAGTTTGACCGTGCCGCTGAATACCTGCGCAGGGCGCTGGCGGTCGATTCGACGTATGCCCGCGCTCATTACAATCTTGGCCTGGTGTACCAAAAGACGAACAAGTTCGGCGATGCCGTGAATGAATACAAACGAGCTTTTGCCCTTCGCCCGGCTTACTACAAGCCCGTGTATAACCTGGGTCTTCTGTATCTCTCGATCGCCAATAATGAGGAAGCGCTGGGATGGTTTCAGAAGGCGGCGCAGATCAATCGTTCTGCGGAAGCGGCGTCGGCGCATTACAACATGGGACTATTGTACCGGCGTCAGGGCAAGCTCAAGGAGGCCGAGGCGGCGTATAACGAGGCGCTTCGCCTGAGCCCCGCCTATGTCGAACCCCGGTACAATCTGGCGTTAATCTATCTGGATGCGGATCGGTACGATGACGCGGCGAGACAATTTACGAAGGTGGCCGCGCTTGGATTCACGAAGAGTAAGGTGTACAAGAATCTCGGCGTCTGTTATAGCAAGCTCGATCAATACGACAAGGCGATAAAGGCCTACCCGCAGGCCCTGGCGGTGGACTCCACCGACGGTGGCGCCTGGTTCAATCTGGGTGTGGCGCTGAGTCATGAGAACCGGCCCGACGAAGCGATCAAAGCGTACCGGGGCGCCATTCGAGCGGACACCGGATTTGCCGAGGCGCAATACAACCTTGGATCGCTCTTCAGACGTCAGAACCAGCCCGACAGCGCTCTCCCCCATTTCAGAAGGGCGGTGGCTCTTCGCCCGACCTACTCCAAGGCGCTATTCAGCATCGCCGATTATCATTATGACAGAGGCGCGTACGATTCCGCGGTGGCGGACTACAAAAAGGTCATTGAGTTGGATCCGGAAAACATCAAAGCTCACAATAACCTCGGGTTGACATACAGCAAACAGGAACAATACGCCGAGGCGGCCGCGGCCTATCGTCAGGTGATCGATCAGGACCCCGCCAATGAAAGGGCGGTGAACAATCTCGGGCTGGCCTATCTGAAGAGTGATCAGTACGATTCGGCTATGGTGTATTTTACTCGGCTGATCGGACTGACGAAGAGTCCGGAGGCGTACTTCAACCGCGCCCGGGCCCACACGGAACTGCGGCGGCCGGATGCGGCCCGGGACGACTATCGGACGGCCATCAAGCTCAAGCCGGACTACGGCAAGGCGTATCACAATCTGGCCATCGTCGAGGAGCAGTCCGACAACCTCACCGAGGCGGTGACTCTACTGCAGAGCGCCATCAAGTATGACACCGAAAACTGGAGAAGTCACTGGAAGCTGGGTCAGATATATATCAAACTCGGCCTGACCGACAACGCCCGAAGAGAATATCAGGCCGCCGCGGTGTCCAAGCCGCAGTCGGAAAAGTTTCAAAAGGAATTCAGCGCCTTAATGAGCAAGTAGCACAGGAGGACACCATGGGAAAGGAACACAGGAATCGATCGTTTAGACCGCTCTTAGCGTCGGGCTTAGCGTGTCTGGTTGGAACGGCCGTCGTCGGCCAAACAGCCCCGCCGTACAAGTCGGCCAAACCCCTCTCGAAGTTCACTTACACGCTTCAGTATCTGGGTGAATACGAAAGCAACATCTACCACGTGTTTGACGAGTCTTCAAGAACGAACGGGATGCTAAACGTGCTGGACGCCGCAGTTGACTGGAAGTACAAGGCCAACCGTCGTGTTACTCATCGGGCAAGTGTGTATGCCGGCGCGGGTGTCTATATGCCTACAACATACAACGATCGCAACACCTACGACTTCGGAATTAAGTACGAGCCGGATTTCCGCCCCTCCAGGAAGGTGACGATCTCGCCTCTGCTTGATATTTCCCGTCGGAGCAAGAATGTCATCGACGACATCAGTCCCGATCCCACCCGGACGCTGACGAAGTCACAGTTTGACGGCAGTCTGGTGACACGATTCGATGTCGGCAAAGGACGGCTGGATATCGGGGGAGGATACACCGTCAACAACTACGACGAATCCGATACGGTCATTCTGGGCAATCCTCAGCCGCTCACCTCGTGGGATTACAATGAATGGCACTTCATCGGCGAATTTCGCCAGCCGTTCGGAACCAAGGTCAATGGCCGGGTCGAGTATTCTTTGGAAAAGCGGACTTATCGAGAGCGATATAGATTTGCCGGGGGACAACGGCGATTCACCTACAGCACCATCGTCGGTCACCACAAAAGAAACTTTGTCC
>JACRAV010000324.1 GCA_016213305.1 Candidatus Zixiibacteriota bacterium
CTTCGCAGATATTCATCGACCGCAAGTATTACGATTTCGATGATCCCCGGCTTGACCGGAGCACCAAAGTCACGTACGGCGCCCTGTCGTATGTCTTTGACAATGTCCTGTGGGGGTACACCGGGCCGATCAACGGCCGGCGGTACAAGCTGACGCTGGACGCGGGGCTAAATCTCTTCGACAGGAATGACATCAGTTTCCGGTCGGTTGATCTGGATTATCGCCGGTACTGGGATATCGCCAAGACCGGTTCGTTCGCCATTCGCATGGCGGGCGGCGCGTCGTTTGGCCGGACGCCCAAGACGTATTTCGTGGGCGGCGTAAGCAACTGGATTGGATCGCGCAATCTTGAACAGCCGGTGTATGAAGTCGAGAATCTGTATTTCGCCGATGTGATCACGCCGTTACGCGGACAGCCGCTTTATGGCGTGGCGGGTGACCGATACGCCGTGATCAATGCCGAATTGCGCTTCCCGCTGGTGCAGGTGCTGGCGCTCAGGTTCCCCCTGCCGCTGGTGTTTCAGAATATCCGCGGCGCGCTTTTCACCGACATGGGAGCCGCCTGGTCAGGCAGTCGGTTCAAGGGGGGATCATCATCCGGCGGCAAAGATCACCTTCAGGATATCCGCACCGGGTTCGGTGTCGGGATGCGCATGAATCTGGCGGGTCTGGCGTTGTTGCGATACGATATCGCCTGGTCCACCGATTTCGACAAGGTCTCGGACCGGCCGACTCATTATTTCTCGCTGGGCGCGGATTTTTAGCGGCGCAGGTGCGGCGGTTTGAAGAGTGTCAGGCGGGGACGCCTGACACCACGTAGAAAAAAAACGCAACCCTTGCGGGTTGCGTTGCGCGAAAAAGAGGTGCGTCGGCCACGTTTTTGGTAAGCATTCACCTTCTGTTGTCGTCGGCGATCTGGTTCCGGGTTCCCTGTGTTACAACCACAGAACTGACAGTCGTTTGGTCCGACGGGTGTCGCTTGTCGTCAGGCAAGGGAGCGTGTGACCTTCTTAGCGTTGCGCACTAACCTCCTCCGCCGTGCAAAAGTCACATTATTGAAATAGTTGGGCGCGATGCTGTCAAGGGAAAAATGATTCCAATCGCGATCTGCGGACGGCGCGGAGAGATCGTTTTCGCGTCTCGACTACGCTCGACGCGGCGATGAAAACGATTTAGCGGCGTTTTGCTCCACGCGGGCGGCGGGGATTTTTGCGGCGATTGCGCCGCGCGCCCGTCCCGCTTTTTTTGGCTTCGCCGTTGTTGTTCGCGTCTTTTTCATCGTGTCCGAAGCGGTCGATCGCCAGAGCCATCCGGCGGAGTTTGTCGTCGGCCATGGCAAAGATCGAGTGGGGCGTGAACTTGCCGCTCGTAAGCCGCTTGCCGCCCGGATGACCGGTGAGGATTTCGATTCCCTCGTTGATGGTCCGGACCGGCCAGAGGTGGAACTTTTTCGCTTTTACGGCGTGCATGACATCCGGTCGGAGCAGAAGGTCCTGCACATTCTGATGGGGAATCATGACCCCCTGACGGCCGGTCAGGCCGCGGCTCTTACAAACGTCAAAGAACCCTTCGATTTTTTCATTCACGCCGCCGATCGGCTGAATTTCCCCTTTCTGATTGACCGACCCGGTGACGGCAATTCCCTGATCGATCGGGACCCCGGTCAGCGACGAGAGGATGCCGTACACCTCGGCCGAGGACGCCGAATCGCCGTCGACGCCCCCGTACGATTGCTCGAAGGTGATCGAGGCGGACATGACGAGCGGCTTGTCCTGCGCGAAAGTTTCGCGGAGGTATCCGGAAAGCACGGCCACGCCCTTGGTGTGGATGGGGCCGGAGAGTTCGGCCTCGCGTTCGATGTTGATGACGCCGGCTTTGCCCAGACTGGTGTTGACGGTGATGCGGCTGGGCCGGCCGAACGAATATTCGCCGAGCATATACACGGACAGGCCGTTGATCTGACCGACGGTGCTCCCCGAGGTGGTGACCAACAGCATATTGGTATCGAACATTTCCTGAACCTTGTCTTCTACGAGATTGACCCTGGTGCGGCGGGCGACGACGGCGTTTTCGACATCGGCGCGGGTCACGGCCTTGCCTTTACGGGCGCGGGCGTGATAGTCGCTCTCGCGCATGATGTCGGCCAGGAGGGTGAATCTTGCGGTGAGTTTTTCGCGGTGTCCGGCCAGCCGCCGTCCGTATTCGGCGACCGCCTGCATGGCCGACAGGTCGAAGGTCAGCAGATGGTCGTTATCGACTATCCGGCGCATGAAGCGGTAGTATTCATGGATGTTTTTGCGGGAATAGGGCATCACGCTGTCGAACTCGGATTTGACCTTGAAGATGGTTTTGAACTCATCGTCCATCTGCCACAAGGCGCGGTACACCCACGGTTCGCCGATCAACACGACCTTGACCTCGACCGGGATCGGTTCGGGCTTGATGCCCGACCCGGCCATCATGGAGAACGGATCATACGCCGCTACTTCCATTTCGCCGTTTCTGAGGGCGCGTTTGAGATGGGTCCAGACGCCCGGCTCGATGAGAACATCGAGGGCGCTGACGACCAGAAATCCCCCGGAGGCCTTGAGGAGCGAGCCGCCGAAGATGCGGGTGAAGTCGGTGCGCCAGTAGCCGTGGCGATCGACCACCCGCTCCATCGAGCCGAACAGGTTTTTGTACGACGGGGACTTTTCCAGCACGATGGGCACTTTGGCGGCGCTGGAATTGTCCAAAATCAGATTGACCGCGAATTCTTCGAATGGTTCGCGGCGTCGAAAGGCGGGGGCTTCATCCTCGCCGCGCCGGGGTCCGGCTTCCTGGTATCTGTCCAGATCGTTGGTGAGCGCTTCCTCGACTTCTTCGAGGTAGGCAATCGCCTTGGGCGTAGCGTACCGCTTCTTGAGCAGATTGACCTTGTCGGTGACCAGCGGTTCGACCTGCGAGTGGTTGAGTTTTTCAATCGCGTCATCGAGCTTGCCGGACAGTTTTTTCGACTCGACCGAGGTTAGATCGAAGTCGCGGCGGAGGGAGTCCCAGCGACGGCGGAGTTCGTCGAGGTGGGCGGCGGAGAACTTGCCTTCCTTGACGAGGCGTTCGAGCTTGTCGAGGGAAGCCGGCTCCTCGGCGATCAGGGGCTGGATCTCGTTACGCACGCCCAGACCGGACTGCACCTGCACCATGACAAAACCAGCGGCGGTCAGCTTGTCCTCGAACGTCTGGATCAGCTCTTTCTGGCGGTTTTCGAACTCACGGACGATCCGGGAGTGACGGTCCTTGTAGTCCTCGGACAAAAATATTTTGGGGACGACTTTTCGGAGCGAGTCGATCAGATAGCGCATGTCCCGTTTGAACCGCTTTCCGTCCCCCGCCTTGAACATCAGCACGCGGGGATTGTCGACATTCTTGAAATTGTTGACGTAACAGATGTCCAGAAGACGGGGCGAGATGTGTTCGATCTGTTCCAGCAGACGGGTGATGGTGGTGCTCCGGCCGGTGCCGGACATGCCGGTGACAAAGACATTGTAGCCACGGCTGGGGACATGCAGTCCCACGCGGATGGCGTTGATGGCGCGATCCTGGCCGATGATGTCGTAAGAGGCCTTGAAATCGTCGGTCGATTTCACCCCGCGGGGTGCGTCGGCCACCCGATAATCAAGGTCCGCATAGTTCAGACCGGGCGGTCTCCGCACTGTTTTCCGTTTCGTCGCCATGGCGTTTTGTCTCCTGCGTTTTTGACAGGTCAATATATCCGCCGGGGTCAGCGGCCTGCAACGTTTAACCACGCCGGAGAAAGGAGATATCGGATGAACCGGATCAGGTTATGGACAGCCGGCCGGGAGGGTTTGATTGATAAAGAGATGGTCGATGAGGGCGGACAGGTCGGAGATGTCCACCCCCGCGATGCCGTCGATATTCGCCTCGGCCTCACAGCAGAGCGGGGTGAAGGCGATAAACAGGTGATCGATGAGAGCGGACAGGTCGGAAATGTCGGCGCCGTCATTTGGGTCGCAATCGACGTTGCCGGTGACGCCAGCGCAACAGGCCCCGGCGGGATTGAACAGCCGCCACAGTTCGACCGGCGTGGCGAATTTGACGGTGACGCCTGCGCGGATCCGGGCCTGCAAAGAATCGAGGAAACGGTTGAAGCCGCGGTATTCACCGGGAGACGGGGGTAGTCCGGAGAGTTCTTTGTGTCGGCCGGAGAAATAACTACCGGCGTGCACCACCCCGGCAAAGTAATAGAGACGGTTGGTATCAGGATCGGCGAGGCGGGCCGCCACGATGCTGTCGAAACGGCGGATAGCTTCGTCGGGGGTTTCGCACCGTGGGGTATTGCCCTGACACCCGTCATTGATCGAGCCATTCATGTCAATTTTCAGGATCTTCACGCCGTTGGAGTACTGCGCCTCATACAGGTAGTAACAGGCCCGCGCATTGTTCACGCCCGCCGGTTCGTCTTCGATGTGGCCGTCGTAATCCTCGTAGGCGATTCGGTACCCGAGCGCGTAGGCGGCGCTGTCAATTATTCTTTCAGCCAGTGTATCGCCGAGGGCGGGTGATTCAATTTTGTGTCCTCCCGTGTACGTTTTCCCCTCATTTACTTTCCGGCCGTCGTGGTACACGAGGTCGGCGAAGTGATCCATATCGCGAAACTTCCACAGGATTCCCGTCTCGGTGTGGGGGCTTTGGTACCAGCAGAAGTTCTGGCCGGAATAATAGATCGCATGCCCCTGCACGCCGAACTCATGGCCGGCCTGGAAAAAGTCGAGCATGGAGAACAGTTTGCCGCCGTAATCGGGGTCGCCTTCGGTCTGCCAGAACTCGCCCACCGGACATTGATACCACCTGGGTTTGCCGCCGTAGCTGTCAGTCAGTTGGCTGGTGCGATCGTTGAGCAGTCTGATGCCAAGCAAATCAACGGCGAAGGAGGAATGTAGATTGGGCGTACCGATCGGAGGCGGAGGCAGGGTCTGATAGATGGTATCAGTCAAACAGGTCGAACTGCCGGGTGTTGATCCCGATTCACCCTCGATATGATCGTTGAAGAGGACATAGACGACCCGGGCCGGATCAACCGAGAGGTCGCTCGTGCTGTTTAGCTCACCGGCCATTGAGCAGGGAGCGGCAAACACCGAAAGCAGTGCAAACGCCAGCAATTTCGTTTTCACGCCTGGGATTCTCTCTTTCTAAGCGGTTCGATCATTATTCGTTGGTTTCGATGACCGGCTACGGGCAGGACGCCGGCTGGGTAAAATTGATGAACAGATAATCGATCAGAGCGGACAGGTCGGAAATATCTATCCCCCCGATGCCGTCAATGTTTGTCTCGGTCTCACAGCAGAGCGGGGTGAAGGTGATGAACAGGTTATCAATGAGAGCGGACAGGTCGGAGATATCCGTACCGTCGCCGGCATCGCACTCGACATTCCC
>JACRAV010000328.1 GCA_016213305.1 Candidatus Zixiibacteriota bacterium
CCTCCGGGCCGCGGGAAAACCGACCCTGACCGCGCTGGTGGCCACCATGCGAAAACTGATCACCATGCTCAACGTGATGATCGCAAACAACCAAACCTGGAATCCAAAAATGGCTTGATTCCAAGACAGTCGCTACGAAGAGGGAAGAGAGATTGCTTCGCCCGAAGCGGGCTCGCAATGACGTAATATTGAATGACGTGCTCAATACCCCCTAAAGAACGGGGTGTCCAGCCAAGGCACGATTGATTGGGATAAATCGATTGGGATAAGATGAGGTCGGGCGGCTTACTTGCCGTCGGAGCCGGATTCGCCGAAATATAAGAACCGGTCCAGCAGTTTCACCCACTCCGACCAGCCGGTCCCCCCTTGTCGAGTTCGAATTCGGTCAATCGCCCCCATTTTGCTGTCGATTTCGTCGCAGTAATACAGCACAAACGCCTCCGGCATCTGCGGCACCACCGGCGAACCGTAGGCCCGCTCCCCCTGATGCGACAAGATCATATGGCGAAGTTTGGTCAGCAGGTTCGGCGGGAAGCCCTCGAGGCGCGTCGCCCGCTCGGCGATCCAGGCATCGGCGATGCAGATATGATCGATCAGCCGACCTTCATCGGTGAAGTCGATCACCATGTCGGTCGAATACGAGGCCAGTTTGCCGGCATCGTGAAACAATCCCCCGAAAATAAGGTAATCCTTGTCGAGGTACGGATACCCGGTTGCCACTCGAAGCGCCAGTTCGGCGACATTGGCCGAGTGTTCCGACAAGCCGCCGATATAGGCATGATGCCAGAGTTTTCCGGCGGCGGCGTGAAGGTATTTGTCCAGAAAATCCTGCTCCGACCAGAACGATTCGGCCAGCGATTTGACATACCCGTTTTCGATTTTGTCGGTGAGGGCGCGGATGCGGGCCAGGCGTTCCTCGCGCGATTGCGAAGAGTGGGCCAGGACCATCTCCAGTTTGTATTCGTCGGGTTTCGCCTGTCGGAGGCGGATCACCCCCAGTTGGAGGCGTCCCTTGTACTCGCCGACATCGCCGCGCACCTTGACCACCATGCCTTCGGCCAGTTCGGTCAGACCGAACTGGTCCGGGTCCCACCAGACGGCGTCGATGCGACCGGAGGCATCGCCCAGTTCGAGCGAGACAAACTGCCCGCGCACGAACTCGCGCACCTCGCGGCGCCGCACGACAAAGAATCCCTCGATTTTGTCGTCGATTACGAAATCTTTGATCGGCTTCTCGGTCATCCCCCGCCAATATAACATGTGGCGGCCCGGCGCAACAGCCCGTGGAACATTCTGGTTGAACGGGGGCGTATAAGGGGTATATTGGCCGTGCCGTATGAAGATACTCTATCGCTATATCCTGCGGGAACATATCGCCCCGTTCTTCTTTGCCTTTTTTGTCATCACTTTCCTGCTGATCATCGACTATGTCCCACGCATCATCGACACCGTCATCGACAAGAACATCGGCCTCGGCGTGGTCATGGAGCTGATCGGGCTGAATCTGGCCTGGATGCTGGCGCTGTCGATCCCGATGTCGGTGCTGGTGGCGACGCTGATGGCGTTCGGGCGGCTCTCCGGCGATTTCGAGATCATTGCGGTGAAAAGCTCCGGGATCAATGTCCTGCGCATTTTCGCGCCCTTGTTGCTGTTGGCCGCTTTGTTGACCTACGGCATGATCCAGTTTAACGACAAGGTCCTGCCCGATCTCAACAAGCGCGCGCGGCTGTTGTACGGCGATATCACGTCGATGCGCCCCACGCTCGTTTTCAAGTCCGGCATGTTCATCACCGATATTCCGGGGTATTTGGTTTTAATCGATCATATCAATCACGGCACTTCCGAAGTTCGCGGCGTGCGCATCACCGACACCCGGGTGGGCAATAAGCCGCGCATTGTCGTTGCCGAGCGCGGTTTTCTGCAAATGACCGACGGCGGCCGGAATATGCAGTTCACCCTTTACAAGGGGGAGATTCATTCGCTGGATTTGCTGGAGCCGGAGAATTATCGCAAGGTTGATTTCGACGACCAGGTGATCAACATCAGCGGCACCGGCTCGGAACTGGTCCGGAGTGAGTCCGACGCCCGCACCGACCGGGAGATGGGGCTTTCCGAAATGCGCGAGAGCGTCGCCAAGGCGGTTGAATCGATGCGGCCGAACAAAGCGCGAATCAGCCAGGTGATGGAATCCCGCTACACCCACCTGTTCGGCGATTCCCTTCCGCACCTGCCGTTGAACGATACGCTGTCCGATTCGGCCGCGTTGTCTATGGTGAAAACGGACGCCCGTGTGCTGGCCCAGCAGTTGGGGCGCAACCAGGAACAGGTGGATATGCAGACGCGCATTGCCAACAAGTATAAGGTCGAGATCTACAAGAAATACGCGATTCCCACGGCGGCGCTGGTGTTTGTCATCGTTGGCGCACCGCTGGGAATGATGACCCGCCGTTCGGGCATGGGAATGGCGGTGGCGCTGTCGATTGTGCTGTTTGTCGTCTATTGGGCGTTTTTGATCGGGGGCGAGGACCTGGCCGACCGCGGCCTGGTCACCCCGTTCTGGGCGATGTGGGGGGCCAATATCCTGCTCGGTATGATCGGAAGCTACCTCGTATATATCGTCGTGAGCGAGAAACCGATTTTCTCCTGGTTTCGTAGGATCGGCTGATGATCTTCGCCCCCAAAGCTCTCGACCGGTACCTGCTCAGGTATTTCCTGCAGTCGCTACTCGTGGTGACCGTGGCCATCGGGCTGACCATCATCGTCATCAACATGGTCGAGCAACTTCGCGATTTCATCGATCACCATGTGCCCCTGATCGATGTGTTGACCTACTACCTGTATTTCGGCGGCTGGGTGGTGAAGTCGTTCCTGCCGGTGTTTGTGCTGTTGGCCACGCTGTTCTCGGTGTCGATTCTGGCGCGGCGCAACGAAATTCTCGCCATGAAGGCCTCGGGGCGATCGTTGTACCGGATTTCCTACCCGCTGATTGTCATGGGGGCGCTCTTGTCGGTCGGCCACTTCTATTACAACGAATACCTGTTTCCGCCGGCCAACCGGCGGCGCCTTGAAATCAAGGAGTTCACGATTGAGAAACGGGCGAAGGCGACCTTCACCAATGTGCGCAATATCTATCGCCTGATCGCCCCCGGATACTTTTATACCCTCGGTGATTTCAATGCCGAACGCGACGAGGGTCAGCAACTGCGCGTCTGCAAAACCGAGAAGAATAAAATCCGCGAAATAATCGTCGCCCGGCTGGTTGAGTACCGCGACTTCAAATGGATCGGCCGCGAAGTGGCGATACGGACATTCGACGACAGCGCGCACGAATCGTTTCAGAAGCTCGATTCGCTCGTTCTGCCCGATATAAAGGACACCCCCGAAGATCTCGAGAAACGAATCGGCAAGCCGGAAGATATGTCGCTGGATGAGTTGAAGCGGTATATCGAGGTGATGAAACGGACCGGCGGCCCGCATCTGAAAGAGTCGATTGACCTAAAACTGAAATATTCCTACCCGATGACCTCGTTCATCGTGGTGCTGATCTGTATTCCGTTTGCGTCCAATCCGAAACGGGCGGGGATCGCCACGTCGTTTGCCGTGGGAGCGTCGCTGGCGCTGGCCTATTTTGTGCTTTTCCGGATCATGCAATCGTTCGGGTATAATGAGAAGATTCCGGTCGATCTGGCGGTCTGGGGGGTGAACGGGCTGTTTTTCCTGATCGGCCTGGCGCTGATGGTGGGAGCGCGCAAGTAATGCCCCATCCCGATCACGAAAAGAACCGCGCGGCCTGGAACGAGATGGTTGGCATCCATTACGACCACCCCGACTACCGCACGAAAGAGTTTCTCGAAGGCCACTCGAAACTTATGCCGATCGAGCGCTCGGCTCTGGGTGATGTCCGGGGCAAGACGCTCCTTCACCTGATGTGCCAGTTCGGCCTCGACACCCTATCTTGGGCGCGCGAGGGAGCGATAGTGACCGGCGTGGATATCAGCGATGAGTCGATCCGGCGCGCCGAGCAGTTGGCGCGCGAGGCGAAGCTGTCGGCCATGTTTGTCCGTTCCGATGTTCTGGATCTGATCGGTGTGATCGACGGTCAGTTCGATATCGTGTTTCAGTCGTACGGGACGTACATGTGGATTTCGGACATTCAGAAGTGGGGAAAGGTTGTTGGGCATTATCTAAAGCCGGGGGGTGTATTTTTCATCGCCGACACGCATCCGGCCCGACCGATGTTCTACGATCCGCCGATCAGCTACTTTGCAACCAGCCCGGACCGGGCGACCGGTGTTCCCGACTATTGCGACCGCGATTACAAGATCAAAAACGAGCTGGTGGAATGGCAACACCCGCTTTCCGAGATAATCAATTCGCTTATCGACGCCGGGCTGACGATTGAACATCTGGGGGAGTACAACAAGATGTACTATGCCGAGGAATCGGACTGGGTGCGCGGATCGGACGGGTACTGGACGCCGCCATCCGGGCCGACGCCGTATCCGTTGATGTTTTCGCTGAAGGCAAGGAAGCGATAAGTCGCCGGATCGAAGAGTGTCAGGTGAGGACACCTGACACCACGTAATTCTGCATCGCCGGAAATATGGCCGCCGCGGCCGGGCCGATTATTCATCCTGCGCAAATCCGATCTTTCTCTTCTTCGGCTCCGGCGGCGTCATGAGCTGACGGATAGCGTCAAACACGACCTTAAATTGTGAGTCATATCTCATCTCGAGGGCATCGAGCTTCCGGGCCAGATCGGCGTGGGTAAGCAGAAGTTGCCTGAGTCTGACGAACACGCGCATGATTTCGATGTTCACTCGTACGGCGCGTCGGCTTCTGAGGACACTGGAAAGCATTGCAACACCCTGCTCGGTGAAGGCATGAGTCGGTTTGCGTCTGCCGCCTCGACCGGACTTTGATATCGCAATTTGCGATATCAAACTCTTCATCTCGCCGGGCGTAAGAATAAACATGAAGTCACCGGGAAATCGATCTCGGTTGCGCTTGACCGCTTTGTTGAGACGACCGGTAGTCACTCCATACAACTCAGCCAAATCGCTGTCCAGCATCACCCTCTGACCGCGAACCAAGAAGATCGTGCGTTCAATCTGCGTGAGGGATATTAAAACCTTATGTGACGCCATGGTATCCTTATCGCAATCATCGATAAGTGCTACCATGAAAAGTGCTCTTTGAAAAGTGTGCTGTTAAGATACCGGCTGAAAAATGTGATGTCGGACAAATTAGAGCTTTTCTTCGGTAAGTAATTCACCCACCACACTTATCAACGCCGTATAACAGTCGCCCTTCGACCCCGTGTCAAAGGGTTTGTTGAGAAAGTCCCTTTACTGTCGTTGCGAGCGAAGCGAAGCAATCTCGATTCGTGCCTAAGTGTGTATCACAAAGCGAGATTGCTTCGTCGCTCCGAAGACGTCGCTCCTCGCAACGACAGATGTTTGATGTTTTTCAACAGGTCCCAAAGCACGGGGCAGGCTTCGCTCAGGGCGACGTGACGGGGCCTATTGAATCAGGGTTGCCGGGACCGATCCACAGCATACTACGGTCGCTCAAAAGTCAGATCGAGCAGTGGCCGTCCATCCGATAACGGCAAGACCCATCTCACGCTCACGCGCACCTGGCGGCTCCATCCCGGTTGCTCCTTCCCCTTCGCCGATGCGTACGTGAAGACCAGACTATCCTTGCGCATGGCCGCGGCCAGAAACACTTTGGCCGTGTCCCACCCCTGCGTGTCGCCATTCATGGCGACCAGCGAGGCCTCCCCCCATTCATCGATAACCGTCGGGACGCCGTGAAAGATCGCCACCGGGTGGCCGGCCCGATTATCCACCGAAATGGAGAAGCGATATTTGTTTGTCCCGGCGTTGGTGAGTCGGAAAGCGACATTGACCGAGTCCCGCCCGGCCATGGTCGTAAGCGCATACCCGTCGTCTTCCTGCGCCAGTCGCGGCTGTTGGAGAATGTAGGCGCGCCGAAGCGGGGCGCAGGCAACGAGCGCAAGGGCGAAGGCCGAAACGATGATAGTGACGATATATTGTTTCATCTTAACTCTCACTCCTATCGGCTCGCAGGTGACCTTTGTTCGCCGAAGAGCCGTGGCAAGGGCGCAGAGAATTTGAGCCGGGTTTTGTGGTCACAAAATGTGACCTCGAACCGCCAAGTCTCCCCGATCAGTCCTTTGATCTCTCCCCCACCATAGTCATCAGCGACAGAAACAACGCCGACACGGCCGGACCCAGGACCATTCCCGTAAATCCGAACGCCGCCACCCCGCCCATGATCGAGACGAATAATAGCAGTGGATGAAGCGCGGTCCGCCCCGCCATCAACATCGGACGCAAAAAGTTGTCGATCTGGCTGATCAATCCGACTCCGATCGCCAGTACAATAATGCCTTTCACCACCGCGCCCTGGGCGATCAGAACGATGGCGGCCGGGATATACACGATAAACGCCCCGATCACCGGCAGGAGCGCCAAAAATCCCATGATCGCTCCCCAGAACAGCGCCGATGGTATCCCGACCGACGCGAACAAAATGCCGCCGATCAATCCCTGCAAAGCCGCCACCGCCAGACCCGAGTATATGGTGGCAATCACCACATCCTTGAGTTGCCGACGCGCTTGTTCAATGTGCGCCCGGGGCATGGGCAAAAGGTCCCTGATCCGCTTGACCAGCGAGTCGCCGTCGATCAGAAAATAGTAGGTGGCCAACAGCATGAGGATGAAATAGAAGACCGCTTTGGCGCCGTTGGCAATCAGCCAGCCGATCTGGTCGATCACCAGTGCGCCGACCCGGTCGATCAGCCCTTTGACAATCTGGTCCGGATTGACCTGGCTGAAATCGTAGTACTGCGACAGCCATTCCTTGATCGAATCGATCACCGGGAGCCGGATATCCCACAGTTTCTGCAGTTCGCCGGTTTGCGCAAGGGTGTTGACCCGCGCCACCACCTCGCCCGCCTGACTGACTAGCGTCGCGGCGAAGAAAGTCATCGGTCCGATCAGCAAGACCAGAACGGCCAGCGTGATAATCAGGGCCGACAGCCGTTTGCGTTCTTTGAATCGAGTCGTCAAGCGGCGGTGAAGCGGGTACATCACCAGCGCCGCCACCGCGGCCCAGATCAGCGGCGCGACAAACGGCAGAACGATCTTGGCAAACAGATAGACAACCAAGGCCGCGAGGGCCAGAAAAAATGTCAGGGTGATGTGGTCGCGATTAATCATACAGGTTGCCAAGCCGATGGCACCAAGGTATGTCCATGATTGGCGGGAGGCAACTTAAATCGAAGGTTGAGCGGCCGGGGCATAATCGTTACTCCGTTGTTATTCAAGGGGCTACGGCGACCGCAAGGCACCGCCACGCCGTTGAAAATGGCCAACCGGCGAAGTGTTCAGGGTGGCCGCCCCGTGCGGTCGGCGGGTTTGGGCGAAAGTTTAGCGAATTTTTCGCGGCGACTTTCACATGGTCCGCCCAAAAAAGGTAATCGCTTGGGCTAAAGCATTTTATCCAGCCGCCGATGAACCTAATAGAAAAACTGAATAATTCACGGCGGGAGGGACTAAAGCCATGTCCTTATTCGCTA
>JACRAV010000325.1 GCA_016213305.1 Candidatus Zixiibacteriota bacterium
GCCCTGTCGCGGCATCAGTCATTCACAGATCCAGCAGTCGGGCGGGATTGCTGAGGTCCTTTCCGTTTCGACTGGTGTCGATGTCCGTTCCTACGGCGCCGCCGGCTCCGTGGCGACACTCTCGAACTGGGGAACCTTCAATCGCCACATGTTGCTACTCTATGATGGCCGCGTCGTGCGCGACTATTCGCTCGGCGGGTTCAACCTTTCGGAGTACAGCGCCGAGGAACTCGACCGGGTGGAAATGGTCAAGGGGCCGCAGTCTGCCTACTACGGCTCGGACGCCATCGGCGGCGTGATCAACCTGATTCCGCCCAGCATGCTGGTGGACCGGATGAGAGTCTCGTCCCAGTTCGGAAGTTTCTCCTTCGGGCGGCATCATATCGAAGCCAGTCGAAAGATCGGTCGGTTTGGCGTCGGCGGCTGGGCCGAACTGATGCGATCCGACAACGATCGCTCCAATTCCGGCGTCCGACAAACCATGTTCGGCGCTCGAATTGATCATCTCTCCGCCGATTCAAGAAGCCACTTTTGGTTGAGCGGACGATTCTTCAACGACAGCGTCGGCTCTCCCGGTCCGGTGCCGCCCGCCAGCACGATTCCGACGTTCGGCGATCCCTCCGCCACCAGCTTGTATGAGCACCAGAAAGACCGCAATTACTCTTTCGACGCCCACTACGCGCTCCAGATCAATGCGCGGACCCAGATCCAGTGCGAGGCGTTCACCGAACACAAAAAGCTGACCTACTACTCCAAGTGGGAAGAGTTCTGGATGACTCCGGTCGATACCGCTCTCGGTACCACCACCTATGACAAAACATCTTCGGGAATCTCCGGCCGCATACTGCGATCCGCCGATTCATGGCGTCTGGCCGCCGGGGCCGATCTGTTGTTCGGATCTCTCGATTACACGTCAACTGAAAAGACCCCAGGCGGCGAATCCCGCTCCGACTGGACCGGCCGCCAGCATCCCATCGATCTCTGGGCTGATCTGGCCCCCTGGACACAATCGCGAATTCAACCGAGTCTCAGCGGTCGCCTCCAATTCATCAAGGGGCGACCGGTGCAATCCTCGTACAATCTCGGCGGGATTGCCGTGCTGTCACCCCAATGGCGATTGAAAGTCGGTTATGGGTTTGCTTTTCGACTTCCCAGTCTGGCCGACCAGTTCGCCGGCACTCCCTATACCAGAGGCAACCCTGAACTTCAGGCCGAAACCTCCCGATCTCTGGCGGTCAGCATGACCGCCCGGACCGCCGATGACAAGCTCCGTGTCGAATCGGTCTTTTTCCGCCAGCGAGTGTCCGGGCTTATCCAGTATCTGCTCGACCCTTCGACCTTTCAATACATTCCGCTCAATGTTGATCGATTCCAGTCGGATGGCCTTGAACTTGGCGTTACCCTTCAGCCAATCAGACAACTATCCACGGAATTCACGTCGGTATATCAGCGGGCGCGTCAAACCACCGGCGCACGGCCCGGAATGGTCGATGCGTTCTATGTACCCAAAATTACCGGATCGGTGCAGGCCGACTATCACGTGGCGCCGCGCGCCTCGGTTGGCGCAAGTGTCCGGTACACGTCAAGGCGGTGGATAATTATGTGGGACTCGCAGGAGAAAACCATTCGACAGGTGTACGAGCTTGGACTTGCCGGCTCGGTCGACCTGACCAGGACAACACGACTACTGGCCCGGATTGACGATCTGACCAATCAAAAGCGCCCAAGCCAGTTCGGATACAGCCGTGCCGACGGCGACTATCCTGATGTGGGAAGGCGGCTGACGGTCAGGTTGGTCGTTACCGTGCAGTGATCTGACCGAAGCAGAAGGCCGGGCGCGCGCCCGGACTTTTTTTTTGAATTGCAATTTTACGCCGCGGCGGGTAGGTTATACGTACAATATTTTATGGATGCAATTAGCTTATGAACGCCTGGTCGCTTGAATACTCATTCCGCGTCGATGCCGACAACGGCCTTATCTACGCCAAAATCCACGGCATGTGGAAGGCCGAAACCGCGAAAGGGTATCACGAGGATTTCAAGGCCGAAGTCGCGCCGCTTTTGGGGAACCCGTGGGCCAAACTGGTCGATCTGTCCAACTGGCGGACCTCCTACCCCGAAGTCAGCGGCATCATCGGCCGACACATGGCTTGGTCCCGGCAGAACGGGTGTGTACTTTCGGTGTATGTGCTCAACAATCCGAGCACTTTTCGCCAGCTCAATCAGATGTTCTCCAAGGGCGGGATCAAAGAAGTGGCCGTTACATTCCGGACGATGGCTGAGGCGGAGAAACATATCCGCGAGAACTGGATCGCCCGCCGGGGCACAGGCCCGGCCCAGCCGCGCGATATTTGCTGACGCCATCTGTCAGTTCCCCAACAATTCTGATTGACTCCCACGCCGAAAACGCCAAGACTATGGCGTGGCAGAACTACGTCTTTCAACGTCGCTCCAGTTTGTGAAAGGGGTCGGCCCCGCTCGGGCCGCCGTCCTTGCCGAACACGGGCTGACAACCGTCTATGACCTGCTCCAGTACTACCCCCGCCACTACCTCGATCGGACGAGCGTTACTCCCATCCGCAACCTGAAAATCAACGCCTCGGCCACCATCATCGGGCAGGTCCGGGCGCACGGCATGCTCTTCGGCAAGAAGAAGCGATACGAAGTGATGCTCGAGGACCCTACCGGAGCGATCATGCTCTTGTTCTTCGGCGGCCTCCGGTTCTGGGAGAAGACCTTCAAGAAAGGCCAGGTCTATGCCGCCACCGGACTGGTCGGATATTTTCTGGGACTTCAGATGGTCCATCCTGATCTGGAACGCCTCGATGACGAAAGTGACAAGATGGTCCACGCCGGGCGGATCATTCCCGTCTATCCTCAGCGAAGCGAATTGACCAAAGTGGGGCTGACCAGCAAGGGGATTCGCAAACTGACGACACAGATATTCGGCATGCTCTCCGAAACGATTCCCGACCCGCTTCCACCCGCCGAATTGTCCCGGTGCAAATTGCCGGGGCTTCATGCCTCCGTCACCCACATTCACTATCCCGAAACCCGGGAGCAGATCGAGCAGAGCCGGCGGCGCCTGGCGTTCGACGAACTGCTTCAACTACAGTACTACGTCTTCCGGAGCAAAGGCGCGAAAGACGTGATCGTCAAGGGACACTCGTATGCCGAACCGGGCGCGCTGGTTCGTCGCTTCGGCAAGGAGATTCCGTTTGTCCTCACCGACGAACAGAAAATAGCGCTTCGTGAAATTGTCGCCGATCTCCGTCAGCCGCGCCCCATGTCGCGCCTGTTGCACGGCGAAGTCGGTAGCGGCAAGACGGTGGTGGCGGTGACCGCTGCGGTGGTCGCCGCTGAAAACAATCTTCAGTGCGCCTTCATGGCTCCCACCGAAATCCTGGCCGAACAGCACTATCGCACCTGGCATGACCGGCTGGCCAACGTGGGGGTGGAATCCGGATTGCTCCTGTCAAAACTCAGACCAAAGCAGAAAACCGCCGTCGCCGAGGCCTGCGCCCGCGGTGATATCTCCATCCTCTTCGGCACTCACGCTCTGATCTACGACTATGTGCAATTCGCCCGCCTCGGACTGGTCGTCATCGACGAACAGCACCGCTTCGGCGTCGAACAGCGCGGTAAGCTGTACGCCAAAGGCGACAGCCCCGACTTGCTGATCATGACCGCCACGCCGATCCCGCGAACCCTGGCCCTGACTTTGTACGGCGATCTCTCTATTTCCACGATCGCGGGTCTTCCGCCGGGACGTCTGCCGATACGCACCGTCTGGCGAACCGCCGACACCCGCGACAAAATCTATCAGTTCGTGGAAGACGAAATCAAAGCCGGCGGCCAGGCATATATTGTCTATCCGTTGATTGACAAGACTGAAAATCAGGAACTGGAAAGCGTGGAGGAGGCATTCGAACAACTTTCCCAGGGCCGGTTCAAATCATACCGGCTGGGGCTGATCCATGGTCGTCTGGCGGCCGACAAGCGCGACGCCACCCTCGAACAATTTCGCGACAAGAAGATCGACATCCTTCTGTCCACCACCGTGGTTGAGGTTGGCATCGACAATCCCAACGCCACCATCATGCTGATTGAGCACGCCGAGCGATTCGGCCTGGCGCAACTGCACCAGTTGAGGGGCAGAGTGGGGCGGGGGCCGCGCAAATCAACCGTTGTGGCGGTGGCCCATCCTCCTCTAAGCGAACTGGCCGAACAACGGCTTGAATTCTTTGCGGCTCATTTCAACGGCTTCGAAATCGCCGAGGCCGACCTCATGCTCCGCGGACCGGGGGAGGTCTATGGCATCCGCCAGGCCGGGTTACCTGAGTTGAGAGCCGCCAATTTTGCCACCGACAAAGACCTGCTCGATTCGGCCCGGGGGGTGGTTGAAAAGTTGTTCTCGACCGGAACGCTTGACGGAGCGTATAAGAATTTGGTTAACTATCTCGAAACCACCGCTCAGGGTCGGGATGTGCATCTGGGCGGGGGATGAAGGTATTGACTTTAGATCATCAGGTACGAATATGACACATGACAGTTCGCAGGCCGACATGCAGTTTATCCAACTGACCCTGAGTCTTCAGGCGGGCGCTATGGTGCAGATGGGCAAAATCGCCTCCCCCGTGACCGGGAAAATCGAACGCGACCTCACCCAGGCGCGGGCCACCATCGACCTGCTGGAGATGCTCCATCGCAAGACCAAAGGGAACCTGTCCGGCGACGAACAAACCCTGCTTGACCGTATTCTGTACGAATTGCGCCTGAATTATGTCGATGAGGCCGCCAAGGGGGGAGAGGACACCCCGGCCGGGGGGGTCAACCCAAACCCGCCATCAGCCGATACCCCCAATACATGATTGGAACTGTTGCAAATTGACTTTGCCCCTCATTTTGGTATATTAGTACGAGTTTGAGCATGACCCCGCAGTATTCAGACGTTTCCCCACTGTCGATGACCGCCCTGGTGGCGGCCTTTGGTCCTAATCTGGAATTTGGCAAGGACCTCTCTACCATGACCAGCTACCGGACCGGGGGCAGAGCCAAGTACTTTATCTCAGCCACCAACGCCGATGAAATCTCCCGTGGCACGCAGGTAGCCCGACGGCTCGGCATTCCGTGCTATATCATCGGGGGCGGCTCGAATCTGCTGATCTCCGACGCCGGCTTTGACGGGCTGATCATCAAGGTTGACGTCACCGGTCTGCGTCTCACCGACCCGACCACCATCGAGTGTGGCGCGGGCGAGGAGTTGTCGGCGCTGGTCGATTTCGCGACTCAGAATGGTTTGACCGGACTTGAGTTTGCCGCCGGAATCTGGGGATCGGTCGGCGGCGCGATTTACGGCAACGCCGGCGCCTACGGCGGCGAGATCGGCCCGATCATGAAGTCGGCAATCATTGTTAGCACCGAAGGGGTGGTCAAAGAGATCGCTCCCGATTATTGCCGCTTCGCCTACCGAGACTCGTACCTCAAAGTGACCCATGAAGTGGTGGTCACCGCCAGGTTCGGGCTGGCGAAAGGTGAAAAATCTGCGGTTGAGTCTCGGGTGAAAGAAATCCTCGCCTCTCGCGAGCAGAAACATCCCAGCGAACTGACTGCCGGCTGTTTCTTCAAGAACATCCCCGATCCCAAGGAGCCGTACGGCAAGCTCCCGGCCGGACGACTGCTCGAACAGATCGGCGCTAAAGACCTGTCGGTCGGTGGCGCAAAAGTGTACGAAAAGCATGCCAATATCATTATCAATACCGGCCGGGCGACGTCGCAGGATATTCGCAAACTGGCCGATATCATGAAACAGCGTGTGAAA
>JACRAV010000326.1 GCA_016213305.1 Candidatus Zixiibacteriota bacterium
CGCCGCCTGCCGCGACGCCCTCGGCGCCCTTCGCTCAGGCATCACCATCTATTATGCCAATCAGGCCGTGACCACCGGTACCGCCACCTGGCCGACCCTGGTCCAACTGGAAACGGTAGGAACGGTCATGGCTCAGGCCGTCCCAAAGAATCCGTACCAGTCCACGACCAATGCCCCTGACTCCATCGTCACCGGTGTCACCAAGGGCACGATTGTCGGCAATCGCGGCGGCTGGGCGTATCTCCCCGCAACTGGAGAAATCTGGCCGAATACCAATGTCGCCGGCGAAAACAGTTTCTAGGTCCGCGCCGGACAAGGATTCGACCATGGTGAGGGAATTCCGCAAGCTCGACCAGGGCTTCACCCTGATCGAGCTTGCTGTCATTATCGTGATTCTTGGCGTGCTGGCCGTGGTGGCCATGCCGGTCTTTTCCAATTTCACCAACTCGGCAAAAATCAATGCCACCCGCGAAGAGATGAATACGATCAAACGGGCGATTGTCGGCAACCCCACTGTTGTGTCCGGCGGCCAACTGATTGATCGGGGCTTTGAGGGTGACTGTGGCTTTGTCCCCTCGGCCCTGATCGACCTGACCCGGCGACCGGACACGGTCCCCCCGTATGACCGACTGACCCGGATCGGCTGGAACGGTCCGTACCTGGACAGCAGTCGGGGCGAGTACCTCAGGGACGCCTGGGGAAACAACTACACCTACGATCCCGCCGGCCGGCGCGTCATCTCCACCGGAACCGGGGACACCGTCAAATTCTGACAGGACAGCGCGGCTATTCTATGGCATCCGCTCTCGACACCCCCACCCGCCTTGCCCGAACTCCCGGCGAAACCGAACGCCAATCTCGGCGCGGCCCAGCCAACCGTGAACGGATGATTAAACCGTCGCGACATATCCTCATCGGGCGAACGCTTGGCTTTACGGTGACCTCCGAATCTGTTGAGGCGGCCGTGTGCTTTCACTTTGGGAATCGCCGTCGCATTCTCGATGCTCGCAAAGTGTATATCCCCCAAACCCTCACCACGTCCGAACAGCGATCGCATTTCGTCAGCGGCGTGCTGGACGATATGTATTGCGACATGGGTAGCCGAACCACGACTGTTTCGCTGACAATCGAAGGACCCGAAACCGCCTTTCGCAGTATCCAACTTCCGGCGCTACGCGGCAAATCATTCTCGCAGGCCTTGTGGTATGAGGCAAAGAGACAGCTTCCCTTCCCGATCAATGACTGCTACTATGATTCCCGGCGAATCATGGCGACTGATGTCAATTCCTCACCTCGCATAATGGTATCACTTTGGGGCGCCACTCACCGGCTGGTGGCCAAACAGTTGGCCCCATTTCAGGCGCTCCGAATTCCGGTCCACGCGATTTATCACACGCCGGACGTAATCGGCCGGCTCCTCGTCGGATTGCCGGGATTTGCACCCGATCACAACTACTGTCTGGTCAATGTCCAGAAAAGCCGAACGGAGATCGCCTACTATCGCGGATGTGAACTCGAGTTTTCCCACGTCGTCTCCCTTGGCTCACACTTCCTGTCCAACCGGCGCGACGATACCGTGTACGAGTATTTCGCGGAAACGCTCATCAACGAAATACAAAACTCGCTTGACTACTACTCCGGACAGTCCACCAGCGCATTCTCCAATCAGGTGTATCTCTACGGCGATCTGGCCTACTCCGACGAACTAGTGAACCGGCTGAACCCACGCTTTGAATTCAGCGTGCGGCGTTTCCCGGCAGAGGAACTGCCGTTGTTTCAACTCGCCAATGAAACCATTCGCTCAACGGTGGCCGTTTCCCTTCCGGCCGTGGCCGCCGCGGTGAATAATGTCAGACTGGCCAATCTCCTGCCTCCCGAGCACAAGGCGGTCATGGTCGCTCGCCGTCTCGACCGCCGGATATTTGCCGGACTCGGACTGCTGATCTGTCTCCTGGGAGTGGTGACGTTTGAGCGGTACCACGTGACGGCCGGTCAACGGATCAAACTTGAAGCGATTACCGCCGAGGTTGATCAGTTCCGTAATTCCGATCTCTTTGTCACTTACGACAGCGTGAAACAGCAGATGGCCATGGACAAGGCCTACCTATCCCGGCTGACACCATCCCCAAGCCATGCATCTTCGCTACTCAAGGAGCTATCCAATCTGACTCCGCCCGAGGTGCGCCTGTTTGACCTGGGACTGGCCAGAGAACAGACCGACCGCAACGGCCATCTGGCCGGGGTGGTGCACTCATCCGCGACGCCGCCCGAAGTGATCCTTGCCGAGTTCGTGGAACGACTGCGCCACTCGCCCGCCTTTTCCCTGATCACCGTTGACGGCTCGCAGAAGAGGAAGGCCGGCGACGGGTTCGATCTGGTGTTTCAGATCAGCTTTATGGGGGTGATATGAGTTCTCTACGGTTCATCGCCCTGATCCTGACCGCAGGTCTGGTCACGGGCTGGTACCTCGGCGTCTATCGACCATCATGCAGGCAATCTGAGGACATCGATCAACAATTGCAGGTCGCCGCCAATCAGTTGCAGGAATACCAGACCGCTATTCAGCAACTTCCGGAACTGTTGCGTGCCGGATCAGAACTCGAAGGCACCAAACGCCGCCAGAACGCCGCCCTGTTCGCCAAAGAGGACATCCTGAAGATGTTTGATCAGTTAACGGCGGAAGCGGCTAATGAAAACATGTCCATTGCCGAAATCGCACCGCCGCTTTCCGAATTGCTGACCCTGAACGCCGCACCACGGCATCCAGGCGAGCCGCTATATCTGAATGTGACTGTCCGAGTCATGGGCGATTATGCCGGATTCGGACGTTTTGTCGAGCGCGTTGAGCGGCTCCCCTATTTCAGGGGAGTGAATATCATGTCGATTCTGGGCACCGCCGATAAAAGCGCTCCGCTGGTTTATTCGATCGGCTACAAAGCCATGTTGAGAAGTGGCGAAGGAACCGTATGACCGAGCAACGCCGCAAAATAATAGTGTTCGCGGCCCTGCCGGTGGCACTCGTCTGGGGTTACTACAATTTGTTGGTCAGACCGAATCAGGCGGAGATACCTACCCCTGATACGACCATCCAGCCAACGGTGGCAACTGCCCCAAGCCAACCGATTACCGCCGACTCCATGGACAGCAGGTTTGCCGCTATCAAGAACCAGCCATGGGGGGCCGATCCGTTTCGCATGGGATCACGACGTCAGGCGCCAACCTCTTCCACTCCGAGAGTCAGGCGCGATGATATGGCCTGGCAACTAAACGGGATCATTTACAGCGAGAACACTCCGTTTGCCTATATCAACGGCCGATCCGTCAAGGTCGGCGATATCGTGAATTCGGCCACCGTCGTGGCCATCGACCGGAAGTCCGTGACGCTTGACGTCAACGGCGGCCGCTTCACCCTCTCACTTCGAAAAGGTGCATAGTTATGAAAGTGCGCAATATCATACTCGCATATGTGGCCATGCTGGCAGTAGCCTCAGCGCCGCATGCCGGACGGCTCTCCCTGGACACCAAGGTTAGTCTCGAACTGGAAGGTGTGCCGCTGGTGCAGGTCATCAACACGCTGGCCCGGCAGAACCACTTCAATGTCGTGTACGCCGGGCGGGTTGATGGCACGGTCACCATCAAACTGGACAGCGTCAACGTCGCCTCCGCTCTATCGGCGGTGTTGATCGCGAACGGTTACACCTATGTCACCAAAGACGACATCGTGATCGTTAAGCCCGTATCCACCGAGATGGCGGGCGACCTCGACACCCGCGCGGTTACTCTTTCTTTTGCCGATCCGGACGCGGTCGCCGGGGCGATCCAGTCGCAATTGTCTCCACGAGGAAAAGTGATCACCGTCGCACCGGTGGCGACAGGACAGAGCGCCCGCTCTACTTATAGACCCAACCGGCTGGTAATTACCGATTACCCCAGCATTTTGGATGAGGTCATCGGCCTGATCGCAAAGCTCGACATCCTCGAACGCACCGTGCTGATCGAGGCGAAGATCATCGAGACCACCATCGACGCCGAGAAGAAACTCGGTCTTGTCTGGCCTTCATCGATGGGTAGCAAGGCCGGCGGATACTATGATGGTCAATCCGTGCGGAACATAGGCGGCGAGGACCTCAACACCGGCCGTTGGCGATGGGGCACGCTCTCGGTGGCGCAAATGGAGGCCACCCTCGATTTGCTCGAATCCAGCGGTAACAGCAAACTCCTGTCCGATCCCCGTATCGTGGCCACCGAAAATCACGAAGCCGAAATCAAAATCGCCACGGTCATCCCGATCCAGACGCTGAACCGGTTCACCGAGGGAGCCGCGCTTCAGGACATCGTGTCGTTCCAGGATGAGGAAATCGGGATATCGCTCAAGGTGACACCGCGCATCAACGCCGGCGGGACGATCACGCTCGATGTCAACCCGACGGTGGACGACATCATCGGCTACACCGGACCAGTCAACAACCAGCGCCCGATCAAGACCACGCGCACCATCACTACCCGGGTGACCGTCAAAGACGGCGAATCAGTCGCGCTGGGTGGATTGCTCAAGGACGACTCCCGCAAGACCGAACAGAGATTCCCCGTGCTCGGGCACATTCCTCTTCTGGGCAGGGCGTTCTTTACCAATACCCACACCGAACACAGCACGACCGATCTGGTGATTTTTATTACGCCGAAGATTCTGGAGTAATCAGGCCCGGCCGAGCATCCAGCGTCTCGAACTGCTGAGCCAGAGCTGTACGGTCAGGGCCATCGCGCCGATATCGAACAACAACGACCACCAGGCGGAGTGCGTTCCCGACGCAGCCGCCTGAAAACAGCCGCAGTCGATGTTGATGCCGCGGGCTATGGTGGACAGAAGAGCGACGATGAACATGACCAGCATCAGATTGGCCCACAGCACCGCGCCGCGATAGGCCAGACCGACAACGAGCGCCAGCCCCACCAGCAATTCAACCCACGGCAGAATGATCGCCATCAGGTTGATCAAGTCTCCCGGCACGAGATGATAGTACCAGATTGACTTGGCAAACGATCCCGGTTCGATAATCTTGTAAAACGACGCATAGACAAACATGCCGCCGATCAGGATGCGGGAAAGCAGGGTCAGCAGGTCGTGGTCGATTATTTTCCGCACTGCTTTCTCCTTTCCATGTCCAGTCCCGCCTTCTCCCATTCGCGCGCCCCGCCGAAAAAGATCGAGACATGCGTGTATCCGTAAAGCGCCAGGTTGCGCCCCAGATGCAAGGAGGCATCGCACTCTTCACCGGAGCAAAATGCGATCAAGGGAGTGTCTTTGCCCGCATGATTGAGCGCCGAGTCGAGATATGTGTCAACATGCTCTTCGGGAAGGTCTTCGAACGGGATATTGATCGCGCCGGGGATGGTCCCGCATTCGAACTCGTCGCGTACCCGGGCATCCACAAATAACGACGAATGCGCGCCAAACTCCACCTGGGCGGTCGTCAGATCCATAAATGGCGGATCTCCCGCCTGCGCCTCGGGCGGTTTGACTATCCCCTCGCCGCCCGTCAACTGCCGGTACTGTCCGATATACGGAATCCTGTTCGGTGAAAAAGTATTGGCCAACCCGCCCGCTACAACCGAAATGACCAGAATCAGAATCGCCTGTCGTATCATATTGCGCTCAAAGATACCATTTTGTGTCAGAATGTAAAGATTATACTCCGGGGCGCCCGGAAAGTGCCCGGTATCGAAAAATAACCCGACGCCCCCCTGCTTTTTGTGCAAGCCAGACGTGCCCGTCTGCCTACTGCGCCCGAATTAATGCCCTTCGTGCCACACAAACCCCAGCGCCGCCATGATTACCGCACCAATGATGAGCAACACCAGGTTCAGTCCGCGCCTCTGCTTCAGGTGAAAAACTTCGGGTAGCAAATTCCCCGTCGCCACATACAGAAAAGTCCCGGCCACGATACCCGTAAGTATCGACAGCACCAGATTCCCTTCGACCAGCGCCACGCGCGAAAGCACAAGCGCCCCGACGGGCGTCATGGCACACAAGACGGTCAGATTGATCAGTATTCGCGATACGCGAATTCCTGCCAGCATCATAAGCGTAACCATGACAAAGGTCTCGGGAATCTTATGCGCCAGGATTGATATCAAAATGACATCGCCGACCTTGGGATTGACCGACGCCACTGCCAGGCCAAGGCCGCCGATGATGGTATGAATCATAAGTCCGATCAGCGCGGTGGTTGACACAATTAGGTGACTGTGGTGATGCGCGGCGGCATCCGGTTTCCCCGACCGCGTCAACAGAAACCTCTCGATAAACAGCACAAGCAGAAACCCGACCAACGCCGCCAGACCTGCTACTTCGCCATGCTCGCCGGACATCGCCTGGGGGAGCAGATGTACGAAGGTAGCCCCCAAAAACACGCCTGCGCCGAAGGCGACGATCATATGGAGCTGGGTATCAGTCCATCGTCTGACAAGGGCCAGAATTCCGCCGCTCATGGCGACGACAAATACGATGAGTGAATAAAGGGCAACCGAGCCGTTCATGGGTGGCCCAATGAACGACGGTTTGTGGGCGATGTCAACAGCGGAAGAGACAGCCAACGATAAAGACTACGAAATGACCCCAATATGCTCTCCGGGGCCGATCGTCGATCTCCTCACCCTTATTGCGACTTCTCGGCGGTGCTCTTCATCCCCGGTATCAACATCGGCACCTGCCGGCGATATTTCATGTACGTCTGACCGTGGGCTTGCACAAGGTCCCGTTCCTCAAGAAGTATCCCGACAATAATATAGCCGGTGGTCGCCACGGCGAACAGCAGATGCCCGACGGACATGGCCGGAGTGGCCCAGAAAGCGATGATGAAGCCGAGCATTATCGGATGCCGCAAAAACTTGTACAGCCCGGCCATTTTGAATTCAACCGGAGTGTATGCCTGCCGGCGAAGGTTGAGCAATACCTGCCGCAGACCGAACAGATCGAAATGGTTGATCAGAAAGGTGCTGGTCAAAACGATCAGCCAGCCAAGCCCGAAGAGACCCCACATCACCGCCACCCCGGCGCCATTGGTGATCTCCCAGACCATCTCCGGCATCGGCCGCCATTGCCAGTACAGCAAAAACAACAGCAGACTCGACAAGAGCACATAAACGCTCCGCTCAATCGAGGTCGGCACAATCTTGGTCCAGAGCCGCTTGAATCCCGGCCGGGCCATGACACTGTGCTGGATCGCAAACAGGCCGAGAAGGATGGCATTGACCGCCAGCGCGGTGACAAACGGCTCGACCGACCCGGAGTCAATCGTTTTCGGGACAACCAGGTCTCCGACAAAACCGATTGCATACAGGAAACTGGCCAGAAAAACCGCGTAGCTTGCCAGGCCAAATAGAAATCCGATCATCCGCGTCATAACTCCTCCATCATACCTTTGTGCCGGTCGGCCGGCAGAACCACCATATTGGACAACATGGATACATGAAATATACGAATCAACGGACCATGTGTCAAGCGGTAATCGGCGGCCCTAAAAATCAACGGGACCCGCGCGTCCTGCGCGGGTCCCGTTTCACATGAGAACAAGACAATAGTCCGGCTCGCTCGATCTTTTCTACAACAGTCGGGGTTCGAGCGGTGATGGTCTTCCGACCTCGCGGGTGTTCACCAGCATGAACCGACCCGCTAACACGTTCGACACCACCGATGCAAACTTATTGGGCGCTAATCCCTGCAAACCGTACAGTTGCCAGCAGTCCTTCTCCCCCAGAACCGCATATTTCTCGGCCTCTTTTCTCTTTGGCATCTGAAATCTCCCTGACGTTAGGTTCCTACGTTGGCAATAGTTACTCATACGTTATCGCAGTTTGGGGAAACCTAAAGGGAACTCTGGTTTCGATCTCACCTCCTTACGGTCTGCTTGCGCAGGTTGGGGGACGAAGGGTTCAATACTAATTATGTCTCATATAAGAGCAATTTAACATACAGCTACGAAACCAGAATCTCATGTAACCTCTTGATAGCCCGTCGCTTATAGATGTTCACTACCTGCTGTGTGATGCCCAGATTTTCGGCTATTTCGCGCTCCCTCTGTCCTTTGAGGAAGGCCCGGATCACCTGCTTCTGGCGACCCGACAGAGAGTGGTCAATGTGCCATTTGAGCCGCAAATGAAACCGGGCCAAAAGGCGCTTCTGCACCCGGCTTTCCTTGGAAACATGATAGGCCGACTGCTCGTTGGCAAACGACTCCAGAAACAAAGTATCAACCAGTACTTCGGCGAAATCCGATTCCTGGCGACGGCGCACGGCGTGGGCCTCGATCAAAATTCGAGTTTGTAGGTCTTGCGAAGCTCGTTTAGTTCGGTCAGCGAAATGGAAAACCTGGTGGCTGTTTCCTGCCGAATCTCATTGAGCGCCGCTTTCTTCTCGTACACCGAAAGGTCACCCGGCAAGTCTTTGTACCGGTTCTTGTAGTAGGCAAGAATTTGCGCATGGCGGCTGGTAGGCGCTACACTGTCGGGCTTCTGCGCGGTACTGGTCGTCGCGGCCGCCTTGGGCGAACTCTTGGCGGCATACCGCGTCTTCTTCGACAGTTCCTTGATCTTATCGGTCTGCGCCAGAATTATCTGGTTCACCGAATCACGATAGTACGCGAGAATCGAATCACGGATCCGAACCGAGTCCGACCAGGCGATTTTGAATTGCTCGGTCGAAACACGAAGAGACTCGAGTCGTTTGTGATAGGCCGCTACTTCCAGCTGGCCCTTCGCCACTCCCTGGCGAAACGCCTCGTCCACCTGCGATTGCTCCCGGTTGGTCTTGACAAACACAATGCCCAGGAGAACTCCCAACAGCACGATAGCAACTATGATCTTCTTCATTCCACTTCCTCTGGTACGTTAGACCATACTACCGGACGGAGTCGGCGAGAGTCAAGTTTGAACTGACGTCGGACTTCCCTGTTATTCGCCCGCCTGTTGCTCAAGGGCTTTGAGCGAAAGGTGGGATTTGCGGAGGTAATAAAACCCCATGAGCGTGATAGGGATGTACTGGGCGGCGTGGAGCACCAAGGCAAAAGACAGAGCGTGTTCCTTGTCGATACCGTACGCCGTCAGAGTCCAGACCGTTCCGGCATGATAAACCCCTACAAAGCCGGGCGAGGACGGGATAAGAATTGAAATGGAAACCACCACGAGTAGCACAAATGACGCGGCCAGCGGGACATTAAACGGCGGGCCGTCGAAGCCGAAGGCGTGAAAGACAAACCAGTTGGACAACCACATGAGAATCCACAACCCGACCGTCAGTATCGACACCATCGCCAAATCCTTCGGCCGCTTGATAAACGCCAGGCCATGCGAGAATCTGACCACGGTATTTTCAATCGTGGTGCGAATGCCCGCCGAGACAAACGGCAAAACCCGGGCAATCAGCCGCCCGGATTTTTCGGGGCGGACGGCCAGCACGATGACAAAAATGATTCCGGCCGACGCGACGCCGATCGCGATCACCGCCCCGCTGGTCATCGACTCCTGCCCCGGCAGATGGGATCCGGAGACAACCAGGCCAAATATGGCCAGCAGGATGACCAGGTCGAACACCATCCGCTCGACAAAAATGGTCGCCAGCGAAGCCGACTTGCTGATCCCCTTGTCCTGAAAGGAAAGCGAATAGGCGCGGGCAAACTCGCCCAGGCGGAGCGGCAAAACGTTGTTGGCCATAAATCCGATGCAGGTGGCCGACAGAAGCGTCCCGAATCGTACTTCTTTGATCGGGTTGATCATGTACTTCCAGCGGTAGGCCCGCTGGTGCATGGCGAACGCCGCAAGCGCGATATTCGGGATAAGCCACCAGTAGTTGGCATGGGTCAGCGCCGCGCCAAGATCGCCGAAATCTATATTGCGAAACAGCACCCAGAGCAGAATGACCGAAATCGCCAGACCCACCGCGACATACAGATTGCGTCTCGTGCCGCTCATGATCGGCCCTTCTCCGTAATTTCCACGAGTAGCTTCTCGAACTTGCGAGCGGCGTCGTCCCAGCTGAACTTCTCCGCCCAGGCCAGCCCGCCGGATTCGAGTCGCTTTCTCAACGCTTCGTCGCCAAGAATCTCAATCAATCGGTCGGCCAGTTCGCCGGTGTTGCCGTACTCGTACAGAAATCCCGTTTCGCCGTGGCGGACGGAATCGCGGAGCCCGGGCGAGTTAGCCGCAACCACGGTGGTCCCCACCGCGTTGGCCTCGATATTAGTCAGCCCCCACCCTTCGCGTATCGACGGCAGGACGCACACATGCGAGCGGCGAAGCCGCTCCACCTTATCGGCCACCGGCACAAATCCGGGAAACTCGACATCGGAGGTCAGTTCAAGCGACTGGGTCAACGAATGCAGTGACGGCTGGTAATCTCCCGCTCCGACAATCATCAGACGGGCGTCGGGAATCCGCGCCTTCACTTTCTTGAAAGCCAGGATAAGATGCTGAATCCCTTTGTATTTCTTGATGCGCCCCAGATACAGAATCGTCGGGCGATCATATTTGATCGTCGTCGGCGAGGGGAAAAATGTGCCCCGGTCGATGCCGCAATGAATCACCGAGACCTGATTGCGCGGCAAGCCGCGAGCCACCATATCGTCGGCGGTGGATTCCGAAATGACATTGAACGGAAACCGGCCATAGACTTGCAGCAGCGGCTTTTCGGCCAGATAGATATAACTCCCGATCACCGGATTGATTTCCTGAAACACCGTGGTGGCGAACAGGTGCGGTATGACCACCAGCGTATTCAACTTCAGGTACAGCGGCGTGTAGAACGGAATCTTGTTGATATCCTCGACCAGCACGTCGAATTTCTCGCGTTTCACCAGATCGCGAAGCAATGATGGAACCACCAGATTGAAATACAGCCGCCGGCCGCGACGAATAATCCGTATCCCTTCGATCGTCTCTTCTTCGGGGCACCCCGGCCATCCGGAACAGACAAGCGTCACCCGGTGACCGTAGGTCACCAGACGCCGGAGAAGGGATTCCAGATGAACTTCCGCTCCGCCGGCATACGGGTTCTTGAGGTCGTTCCAATTGAGCGCCAGAATGTTCATGGCTTCTTTGTGGAATCGCCGAACGGCGACCATCCCTTCAACAGTTGCTGGTACGCGCCCTTGATCCGGTCGTCGGTTGGGTTGGAAGCCAGCCAGATCGCCATCGCGGACTTCAGCCCCTCCACATCTTGCGCTTCCATGTGAATGCGCATCTGCTCGTCAAACGCGCCACGGAAGGTTGGGTCTGCCTTCACGAGACTGTCGAGTATTCGAAGCGCGCCCGCCTTGTCCTTCGTATTCCGATGGGCGCGCGCCAACAGAACCGCCAGCTTCTTGCTGTTGCTTGCGTGCGTCGTCCGCACGAGGCGTTCCAGATTGGCGACGTCGTTACGATCCAGATAAACATACGCCAGCGCCTCACTGACACCCCCATCATATGGAAATATACTCCGCGCTCTTCCGAGGACGTCTTCGGCTTGCTCTTTCAAACCCGCGTGGCGAAGCGAATCGGCCACGAGAGTAAACGAGCCCGACATGTTGGAAACAGTCCGAATGGACGCTTCATCTTTGAACGCCGTCGTATCGCCCCATCCCCGCGTTCGAAACGAGTCCGCATCATTCAGATACTTCATGGTCCCGGCCAGATCAAAGGCCGGCTCGGAGACGCTTCGCTTCAATCGAAAGACGAAACGGGTGAAGGTCAGCAAAGAGTCGATATTCGTCCCCTGGAATTGCCGTTCATCGGGACTGCAGGTAGCCGAGAAGTTGATCGGCACTTTATTGGCGTTGTTGATGATTATGGCGTCCACCACCTGATCCTGCACTTCAAGCGTGCGGCCGTCAGGCGTCCTGTACGGTTCAAGCGCGTCGATCTGGGCGTCGGTCCAGCCCAACTCAAGCCCCATGTAGTCCCGTACCTGCTTGATGTACCAGTTGGTGTTGGCCAGCGAAAGATTCACATTCTTGATATCCTTGCGAATGCCGTAGGCCTCCTGAAGCGCCCAGAGCGGGAAGGTGTCGTTGTCGCCGGCCGTGAACAAAACGGCATTCTTATCCGTCGCCGCCAGCACGTTCCAGGCATAGTCATAGGCCATATAATTGCGTGAGCGGTCGTTCTCATGATAATTCGCCGCCAGCGCCAGACACGGTAGCAGAAAGACGGCCAGACCGGCGAACAACGCTACCTGTCGGGTCCGTTCGCCGGCGCGATGCAGGGATTCCCTTAGCACTTGCAACAACAACGCCGCGCCGATGCCGATGGCCAGCCCGAACAGCATGAATCCGGGCGTCCAGAAGTAATCGCGGTCGCGGACCTCGGTATAATCCATGTTCCGCCCCGGCTGATACTTCGTGCCGTCCGCAAAATTCATATACAGCACCAGCCCCACCGTGCACAAAAGCAGAAGCACCGTTATGAATGCCCCGGCATCGGGCCTTCGACGGGCGATTTCCCAGACGCCGAATACGCCCACCACGAACAGGATCAGAAATTTCGGACCGTTGACGCCGTACTGATCGGCAAAGAAATGCCAGAACCCCATCCGACGAAAATCGCCGAACTGGTTCTTCCATTCCGCTCGGCGGACAAACATTCGCTCGATCATCGATTGCGAGCCGTATTGCTTGCGCTCCAGGTAATTCACCAGTTGCTTGAGATTGTCGGGAGTATTCTCGTTGATATACGGCTTTTGCGCCGAGCGCACCGGGATCGAGACATACACCGAGAACCCGGCAAACGCCATGACGATAACCAACAATGCCGTCGGCCAGGACTTGAGCTTCAGCCCGATTCCGCTCAGCAGAATTACCACCGCCCCGATTGCCATCCCCCAGATAAATTCCCACACGCCGATCATAATGAGCGATGCCGACCCGATGGCGACGAGCACGGGAAAATCGATGTGTCGCCAGGCCATTGCCGCTATCACCAGAAAGATCGCAATCGTGATTGCCACAAACGGCCCGAAACCGTAAAGGTCCAGAAGTAGCACGCCGGCCATGATCAGCGCCGTAAAGACAAAGACGGCCGGGACAATGTCCTGATGAGGCGGTCGTTCGCCGGAGCGAAGATTCCTGATCCACCCAACCAGCATGCGTATCGCATAAACAATCAACCCCAGCCCGGCCGCCGCGCTCACCGCGAAGAGCGGCGCTCGTAAGCCGGCTTTGAACTGCTCCAGCACCGGCAGACAGGTCAGGATGAACCCGATACCCACTACCAGCACCGGTCGCGGGAGACGCTCGAATGAAAGGGCATACAGCACATACACCGCCAGTACGATAATCAGCGGGATATAGTACGGCGTATCAAACGAATGCCGCGACAGGGCAAATATCCAGTACAACTCGAGGGCAAAGAACGATGACACCAAATACCACACCCGCGCCGGCGTGTCCTTCTCGAGTACAAACATGAGCGCCACCGCCGGCATGATGAGGAAGGTGGTCATGTGGACGCCGATGCCGAGGAACGTGAGGAAAGCGGCCAGCAGAAGAATCCGATCCGCCAACGGTGTCTCCTGATGCTCCCGGTAGATCAAAGCCAGCCAGAAGACCGCGAAAAATATCAGCATCGACAGAGCATACACTTCCGCCTCGACCGAGTTTGACCACTGCGTTTTGCCGAAAGCCAGAAACAGCGCCCCACAGACCGAACCGCCATATATAAACATGCGCGTGAAACCCGAACCATCCTTCCCGAACCAGTGCCGGAGAACCCGGACCGTGGCCAGGTAGGCAAACAGCGCGGCCAGCGACGAACAGAGCGCCGAGAAGAAATTGATTCGGGCCGCGATATCGGTATAGAACGGAATCATGGAAATCAGCCGCCCCCACAACGTGTAGAGCGGCGCTCCCGGCGGGTGCGGCACGCCCAGCGTGGCGCTGGTGGCGATGAACTCGCCGCAATCCCAGAATGACACGGTCGGCGCGGCAGTGTGGGCGTAGATGCCCAGGATGAACAGCCACAGACCGCCGGCCACCCAGGCGTTGGTTCGGTCAAAGTCGCGGGAAAATGCTCTTAACACTGGTCGATGTCAACCACGGGTCACATCGCGGCCTTGCCGCGGAGCGGTCGTCTCCTTCATTAGTCGGGTAATATACCGCCCCACAAAGCCAAGTCCAACGGTTCTTTGGGTCGCCAAACAGAACCCCCGGAAAACCAGACCTCACGACCCGGTCCGGGAAAGATTCCTGATATACCGGTCGAGGATACCGTTCACAAACGATGACGACTCCGCAGTCGAGAATTTCTTGCTCATCTCGATCGCCTCGTTGATCACGACTTTGACCGGGACATCGGGCATCTCCGCCATCTCGGTGATGGCCAGCCGTAGAATATTCCGGTCCACCGACGCCATCCGGCTGACTTTCCAGTTGTGCGCCAGTTCGGTGATGATGACATCGATCTTTTCGTGATCGCGGCAGGTCAACCGGAACAGTTCTCGCGCATACTCGAGCGTTTTTTCGGAGGCCTCGTCATCGCATATCACCCGCGCTTCGATTTCCTCCAGCGTGAGTTCGCCGATCTCCCAGGCATACAGCGCCTGGAGCGCCAGTTCTCGCGCCTGACGTCGCGGTGTTTCCTTGGTCATCAGTCCAGCGCCTTGTACAAACTGACCATCTCCAGCGCGGCCTGCGCCGCATCCCATCCCTTGTTGCCGGCCTTGGTCCCCGACCGCTCGATCGCCTGATCGAGATTGTCGGCGGTGACGATCCCGAAAATCACCGGCACATTGGCCGTCAGGGCAATCTGCGAGACCCCCTTGGCGGCCTCGGCGGCCACATATTCAAAGTGCGGCGTGTCACCGCGAATAATCGCGCCTAGGCAGATGACCGCGTCATACCGGCCCGACTTGGCCAGCTTCGCCGCCACCGGTGGAATTTCAAACGAACCGGGCACGTACGTGACCGAGATGCTCTCCACCGGCGTGCCGTGTCTGACCAGGCAGTCGATAGCTCCGTCGCGGAGTTTATCGGTGAAAAAGTTGTTGAATCGCCCGATCACCAGAGCGCATCGAATGCCGGAACCGTCCAGCTTCCCTTCGTATGTCTTGTAATTCATCCCTCGCCTCATTTGTGTTTCAAGGTCAGCAGGTGACCGAGTTTGTCGCGCTTGGTTTCCAGATACCGGTTGTTATGCTCGCCCGGCGCGACCTGCAACGGCACCCGCTCCACAATTTCGAGTCCATACGCCTGTAATCCAACCAGTTTTTTCGGATTATTTGTCAGCAGGCGGATTGAGGTCAGGCCGAGGTCCTCGAGAATCTGCGCTCCGACCCCGTAATCGCGAAGGTCGGCCTGGAAACCCAGCTCGACATTCGCCTCCACGGTGTCGCGCCCCTCGTCCTGAAGTTTGTACGCCAGAATCTTGTTGGCCAGCCCGATCCCGCGTCCCTCCTGGCGCATGTACAGAACCACGCCCGATCCTTCCTGTTCGATGCGTGTCAGGGCGGTCTGCAGTTGCTCGCCGCAGTCACACCGGCAGGAACCAAACACGTCGCCTGTCAGGCAACTTGAATGCACCCGCACCAATACGTTGCGATGACCGGCCACTTCTCCTTTGGTGATCGCCAGATGATGGTGGTCGTCAATCGCCGACTGATACAGGTGTAACTTGAACGATCCCCACTTCGTCGGGAAATCAACCGTAGTCATCCGCTTGACCAATCGTTCATTGCGATGGCGGTAGTCGATCAGGTCGCGGATCGTAATCAGCTTGAGATTGTGTTGACTGGTAAAATCGTACAGCCGCTTTCCCCGCTTCATGCTTCCGTCATCATCCATAATTTCGCATAGCACCGCCACCGGAGCCAGACCGGCCAGCCGCGACAGATCGACCGCCGCCTCCGTGTGCCCCGCTCGCGCCAGCACCCCGCCCGGCAGAGCTTCAAGGGGAAATACATGCCCCGGTCGCGCCAGGTCTTCGGGATGCGACGCCGGATCGACCAGCACCTGAATCGTTTTCGCCCGATCGTGCGCGGAAATACCGGTCGTCGTTCCCTTGAGGGCATCGACTGAGACCGTGAACCGAGTGCCGAGCCGCGCCGTATTCTGTTCGACCATCTGATTGAGCTTGAGCTGGTCCAGCCGCTCGCGCATCATCGGCACGCAGACCAGTCCCCGTCCGTGCGTGACGAAGAAATTGATCGTCTCCGGCGTGGCTCGTTCGGCGGCCATAATCAGATCGCCCTCGTTTTCGCGGTCCTCGTCGTCCACCACGACAATCGGCCTCCCGGCGCGTATGTCATCGATCGCTTCGACAATCGTGTTGTATCGTATGTCATCCATAGGTATCACCATCCGCTTGATTGAAGTTTCTCCATTGTCACGCCCGCCGGAACATCCCCCCCGACGGCTTTCAGCACATATTTACCCAGAAGATCGAACTCCAGATTGACCGACACGCCCGGCTTTACCTTCGACAAATTCGTCGCGCCCAGTGTGAAGGGAATCAGATTGACCACGCAGACCCCCGACTCACACAGATTCACAGTCAGCGAGACCCCGTCGATCGCCACCGAACCTTTCTCCACGACCAATCGATCGAAGCGGGCGTCGAATCGCACCGCCAGCTCCCATGACTCCCCGACCTGTCGAAAATATTCTATTGTCCCGACCGTATCGACATGGCCGGTGACAAAATGTCCCCCCATCCGGCTGTCGGCGCGGAGCGCTCGCTCCAGATTGATCGCCCGACCGGCGATATAATCTGCCATGATTGTCCGACTGATTGTCTCCTGCGAGGCCTCGACTACAAAATCACCCAGGGAACACGCCGTTACCGTCAGACAGGCACCGTCACAGGAAATCGATTCACCCAACGCGAGCGGACCAAACGACTCCGGCACAGAGATACGCAACACGCGATAGTCGCCGCGGTTGGTCACCTCGGCCAGTGTTCCGACAGTTTCAATGAATCCGGTGAACATGCTGTCATTTCCATTTCGGATATCCCACAAACACCCAGTCGCGCCCCGAGGCCGAGATGGAGTACTTGTGGAAGGTAATCGCGTTCTTCACCCGTCCTATTTCAAGCTGGTTGATGGCGCTGATGCCGTCGCCTATCACCATCGGAGCGGTGAAGACTATCATCTTGTCCACCAGTTTCGCCCGTAGAAACGATGTCGCCAGCGCCGCTCCCCCTTCAACCATGATCGACCGTATCCCCGCTCGCTGTGCTTGATCCAGAATCGCTCGCAGATCGGCCTGCCCGGAGCGATCGGCGGGCACCGACCAGATGATAGGCGCGCCTGAAGTGAGGGTGATCGACGAAGTCTTCCCCTTTTGAACCAGTATGGTCTTGCGGTCGCCGTCTTGCGATAAGAGCTTTAGCGTTTGCGGGAGTTTTCGTTTGCCCGCGACAATGATTCGATATGGATTTCGGCCTCGCACCATCCTGACGGTCAATTTAGGATTGTCGGCCCGGGCCGTCTCGGCGCCGATCATGACGGCATCCACTTCCGACCTCAGCACGTGCACCGTACTGCGGCTTTCCTCGCCCGATATCCAATGCGAGTCGCCGCTTTTGGTCGCGATTCGTCCATCCAATGATTGGGCCAATTTCAGGATCACGAACGGCCGCCCCAGACGCACACTCGATAAATAATATTCGTTCAGCCGTTCCGCCGACTCAGTCAACACGCCGCCTATGACTTGTATACCGGCTTTGCTCAAACGCCGCGCCCCTTTGCCGTTGACCCTCGTGTCAGGATCTTTGACAGCATAGACCACCCGTTTGATGCCCGCTTCCACAATTGCGTCACAGCAAGGCCCGGTCCGCCCGATGTGGCAACATGGCTCAAGCGTCACGTACAGCGTTCCCCCCCTCGATTGCGCACCGGCTTTTTTCAGCGCAACAATTTCGGCGTGGTCCCCCCCGGCTTGACGATGGTGGCCTTCGCCGACAATCCGCCCGCTTTTCACAACCACCGCCCCGACCATCGGATTGGGCGAGGTCTTCCCTCTCCCCAGCGATGCCAGATCGAGAGCGCGTTTCATGAATTGTATGTCCTGCTCAACACTCACAAAAAAACCCCAAACATAGTTCGGGGCGTAAAGCCGTACCGCGATATGGACATACCACGATCCGCTGGTCTTCTACCATCCGGACTTTAACCGTCGGCGCCTGAACTTCCCAGGCTCAACCGGCCTGTTCTGGCCGGGTCGCGGGCTGTACCGCCGATCGAGGAATTACACCTCACCCCGAAGACGTTTGTGATGGGAATATACGACATTGCGGCCGATGCGCAAGAGGTCGATACCGGGGAAATCCCGGTACAATCTGACTGAAATCGCCTGAACAGCTCTCAGCGCCCGGTGGTCGTTTCCTGCGGTTCCAGATACTCCTGCATTCGACGGGCGGATTTATCCATAATCGCAAGATACCGTTCGACTTCCGGAATATCTTTCTGAGCGCGCAACATCTCCAGAGATCCCAGAATGCCGGTCAGCGGCGACCGCAGGCGGTTCCGCAGGTCGCGTTCCGAACGATTGGCCGCCACCGCCCGATCAAGTCCTCGAAAGCGGTTTCCGGTTGGGCGTGCGGTTGTAGTACCCGCAATCATCAGGGCGATCTGAGAAGTCATCGCACCGAGAGCGGTCTCCTCGGTCGCCGACAAGGAAGGAATCTCAGCGGCGGTGTACCCGAGAGTCAGCGTCCCCACCACCTGATTGTGCGCGATCAACGGTATAATCCGAACTCCGGCACAATGCTCGCCAACCACTTGATTGATTTCCAACCGCGTGATTGAGCGATCAGCGTCGCCATCTATCCCGTCCCAGGGTCGGGCCGACTCGATCGCATTCCGATGACAGTCGAGCACCGACAATACCAGCAATCCATTCTCGGGCGCCGCTTGTATTGAATCGGTCTTATGGGAGAACGCCCGTGACCGCATGAACTGACCGTCATCCTCCAGCGTTGCCACCCGAACACAATCGGCCCCGGCCATGTTGGTAAGGGAACCGGTCGCGGCCCTCAGCCATTCGTCCGATGCCAGCGAACCGACAGCGGCCATCAAGCTCCATTGCCGATCAAACTTTTGCAGACGGATTTCGGTCGCGCGCGCCTGTTGCATGGACCGGAGATGCCGGGCCAGGACCGGGATTATCTGTTGAATTAAGCTCTCGTGCCGCGACCCGTACTCCTGCGGCCGCTCGCCGGCCAGGATTAACGCGCCGAGACAGTCATCACCGGCGACAATCGGAAGAGCCAGGATCGACCGCACCGAATCGACCGCAACCGGGCCGTCTGCCGCTACCAGCGCCGTGCCGCGAATGTCGGTGATCACCACACTTTTGCGCGTCTGGTAGAGATATCCGCTGAGGGTCGTTTCGCCCGGAATCGGCACCTTGAATTCTACCAGGTTGCCGCTGGCGGAAGACGTGTAACGAGTGAAGTGACGATCCCCCCCGTCGAACTCAACCAGCGACACGATGTCGGCTGTGACGTGGTTTCGAATCGTATCCGCCAGCATCGTTACCGAGGATCGAACATCCGAAGTGTCGAGCAATGCCGTTTCGACATCGCTCTGGAACTGAGCCGTTTCTTCATGGAATGCCACACAGAGCTGACGCCGATCCAGCTCGACCCGCCGTGCGATGATATCGGCAACGATTCGAATATTCTGTCTTGACTGTCGGGATACAGTTACGCCGATCTTCTCACGGAGAAGAAACATCCCGACCGGGATGCCGTCCACGACGATCGGAACCGAAAAAGAGGCCTTGACGCTCCCGCGCGGTATCGACAGCAGATTACAAACCTGGACAGTCTCCAGATCATAGTGAGCGTGCCACATATCCCTGTTGAGGCGCGCCTTCGACAACACCGCCGGATCGAGACCCGGTTCGCCAAACGAACCTACCACCCGCACGGCGCCGGTGCGATACGAGCATTTAATCCCCACCCCGGACTCAAAATCGTAGTCGCTCACAATCAATTCGAGAGCGGCGGTAATAATCGTGTCGATTCGATTTTCCAACTGGGCCAGTTGTTCCACCAGCTTGATCGTTTCCAGCCGACGAATATCAAGAGCGCAATTCGCGTATGCCCGCTTCCGGATCATCAGCCACGACGACATTCCACTCACCGCGAACGTCAGGCCTGTAATCAGGATGATGGTCGTGAGCAAGTCATAGAACAACGGTTCGCCGACTAATACAGCGGCGCTGATGACTCCGGCCGAGTTAAAGACCCGGATCAATGCCGCCACCGACAACAAGCTTATACCGATCGCGATGTACGCATACGACCGACGGTCAACCGCGATGATCACTTTTCGCAGAGTGGCTGTGGCCACCAACGCACCCAAAAAGAACAGGCAAACCGCCCAATTGATGAGGACCGCTGACATCTGACTCCCTTGTGACATTAATTGTGTATCCTTTTACCATATCGGCATTTGGGCCGAAATATTACCCGCTCTATCGGGTCCCCCCCTCACTATGGGCCGTTGCCGCCACTGAAATGGTCCCCCGACCCATCAGAACAGCCCTAATTTTCGTCATAACATATTGCCAGAACGTGACTTACCAATAAGCGCGCGCTCGGCATCCCACTTGCACAATATCAGTCAGAAACAAGCGGCAACTATCACCTTTTGGTGGGAGGCAGTGACAATGTCGAATCGCTTAATGAAATATCTCTTCCCGGTCATGATTCTGACCCTCGTGCTGGGTTGGGCCGGTTGCTCGGAAAGCGTAAAAACCTCGATCAGTTCCCCGGGCGGTTCTTCGTCGCCCATCCTTGAATATTTCCCCCTCGATCCCGGATACACCACCGTGTACGCCACCAGTGTGCAGGGGATGCCCTCCCAGACCACTTTCACCGTAGGCAATACCAGGCAGATCGGCAATGCCCAGGCCATTCGGTGGATAGTGCAAACGCAATCAGGAACGCTGGACACCAGTTACTTCGTGGCCACGGACAGCGCCCTGTTCTATCTCGAGAGCGAATATGCTAATCCGGAAAAAATACTGTCCCTGCCGTTGACGGTCGGCAACAGCTGGCCGCGCTATTACAATTACGATGTCACCGGCTATACGAATGACGGTATCTACACCAACTACGGCTACGGCTGGTCCACCTGGACGCTTGGCGATTCCGTGCTCATCAAAGACTCCATCGCCAACGCCAACAAAGACACCATCTTCGGGGCCTTCAAGAACTATCCCAGCGAAGGTGCGAACACCTTCACCATCAACGCGATTGAACCGGTCAGCGTCGGCGGCTTGGGGAGTTTTTCGGGCGCGCTCAAAATATCCAACGTCGGATACAACGGCACGACCAATTTCTACTGGTTCGCGCCCGGAACCGGATTGGTGAAATACCTGATCGGGGTCAATGCCGACGGCACCGGCACGCCACAAGCCGAGGGACATCTGGTTAACCGTAGCTGACACCAGCCCACACAAGAATACCCGGGCGGGTCGGAGTACATCCGGCCCGCCTTCTATTTTGATGCGCCGACTCAGCTACCGGCCAGTCGCGACTGGACTACCCGTTGATAATTTTTGAAGTGAAGTTTGGCAACTTGTGATAAGGCGGCCTCCCCGTGGATCCGCACAAACGTCCGCCCCGCCTGATCGACCTGCGCCGCCGCCCCTTTGGGAAAATCGACCGCAAATTTCTGTGACATGGCATCCATCTGCCTGATGAATTCGGCCCGCGCCAGAATTGACGCCGCCGCCACCTGTGCAATCGCCTCTCCGCCGGTCAACTGTCGGAGGGGTATGTTCTGCCCTCGCTTCGCCAGTTCCCCTTCGATCAACTCCGGCTTGCCGAACTTGTCGGAAATCGCCTGATCGGCCCCGGACTGCAAAGCCAGCCGATCGATTACCTCCGCATGCCCCGCCGCCAGCAATTTGTTCAGATTCCTGATCTGCTGATAACGACGGTTATACTCGGACGGACTGATTACCACGACCGCATGGGAGAACTCCTCGCGAAGCATCTCATCAATCGCCAGGGCCCGCGAGTCGGCGACCAGTTTGGAATCGCGCGCCCCCAGCGACCGAAGTCGATCCTGATCGGCATCCGAGGCCAGCAACGCCGCGATCACCAGCGGCCCGAAAAAATCACCTTTGCCGGATTCATCAACCCCGATAACCCGCACGGCGACGCTCAATTGGCCCGCTCAAGGTACTCGCCCGTCCGCGTGTCCACCTTGACCTTGTCGCCCCCCACGTCGAGCGTGCGCATGACGACCGGCCGGCCGGCCATGCGGCGCAGCACGTCGGCGTAGGCCTCGGCCTGCTCATCCTCGCCCGGGATGTCCTGGTGGCGGAAGTCGAGGTAC